>JACQEV010000301.1 GCA_016200385.1 Candidatus Methylomirabilota bacterium | reverse complement strand
AGCCCTCTCTCCTTTAAGATACATCTGCCCTTGCCGGAAAGCCCGGCGAGGGCATTATCACGTTAAGGGTGAATAGGGAGACTTGTATGGCGTCGGATAAGGTTCTTCATATCACTGACCACGATTTTGAAGAACAGGTGATAAAAGGGAAAGGGTTGATCCTGGTCGATTTCTGGGCCGAGTGGTGCGGTCCCTGCCGGATGGTCGCCCCCATCCTTGAAGAATTGGCGGTCGAGTATGAGGGACGGATCACTGTCACCAAACTGAATGTGGATGAGAACCGAGAGACCGCGGCTCGATTCGGGATCCAAAGCATTCCGACCATTCTCTTCTTCAAGGATGGGTCGCGGGTCGAGCAGGTCATTGGCGCCCTTCCCAAATCAGCCATCAAGGGCAAGATCCAGCAATATCTTTGATCCGCAGCTCTCTGGAGCAACCCGTCTGCATTATCCTAGGACCCTCAGCGCATACTGCTCCGGCCCAAGAACAGAGATAGCCAGTCCAATGGAATTAACCCCTCATCCCAACCTTCTCCCGCAAGGGGAGAAGGGGAGGTTGAGTGCCTGGCGCCGGGTTTCTTCTTGACCGCTTTTTCTTCCCTGTGGTACGGTCACATCCTGTTTTTTCAGCCCTGAGCGTGAATGCTTGAACGACTGGAGAACATCGAGATGCTGAACCCCTCCTTCGATGAGTTCTCGCGGAAGGCACGGGACGGGAATCTGATTCCGGTCTATCGTGAGATCCTCGCCGATATGGAGACGCCCGTCTCCGCCTTTCGTAAAATCGATAGCGGCGACTATGCCTTCCTCCTGGAGAGCGTCGAAGGAGGAGAGAAGTGGGGGCGGTATAGCTTCCTCGGCAGTAATCCAGGACTCGTCTTCAAGGCAAAAGGGTCCCGGATCGAGGTGGTCACGGCGAATGGGGTCCAAATCCACCAGACCGAGAAGGACCTGCTCGAGCCCCTCAAGGCGATCCTGAAGCAATACCGGCCGGTCCGAGCTGATGATCTGCCCAGGTTCTATGGAGGAATGGTGGGGTTCCTGTCATACGACGTTGTTCGCCAATTCGAGCGGCTTCCGGCGATGACCAAAGATGATCTCGACCTGCCCGATGCCGTGTTTCTGCTCACCGATACCCTCGTGATCTTCGACAACGTATCCCACCGGATCAAGGTGGTCTCTAATGCCTTTGTTCCCGAGCCAACGTCCCGGAAACTCCGGGAGGCGTACGACGACGCGGCCAGGAAGATCGACGCCATCATCAGCTCACTCCGGCGTCCGCTTGGCACCAGCCTGACGACAGGAGGAGGTTCCGGGGAGCTTCAACTGGTCTCCACCATGAGCCATGAGGAGTTCATCCGGGCGGTGAAGACCTCAAAGGAATATGTGCGGGCCGGAGATGTCGTCCAGGTGGTGATCTCCCAGCGTCTCTCGGCCAAGACCTCAGCGGACCCCTTTGATATCTACCGGGCACTGCGCGTCATCAATCCTTCGCCATATATGTATTACCTCCGGCTTGGCGATCTTCGGGTGGTTGGCAGTTCACCCGAGGTCCTGGTTCGGTTGGAGGGGGAGAAGATCGACCTGCGGCCCATCGCCGGCACCCGCCCCAGGGGGCGCGACGATGAAGAGGACCGGGCCTTGGAGCAGGAACTGCTTCACGATCCCAAGGAGCGGGCGGAGCACATCATGCTGGTGGATCTCGGACGGAACGACGTCGGAAGGGTGGCCCGGATCGGTTCGGTTGCGGTGACGGAGTTGATGACCGTCGAGCGCTATTCACATGTGATGCATCTCGTCTCGAATATCAAAGGCGTCCTCGAGGAAGGGCACGATGCCTTCGATCTGCTGCGCGCCTGCTTCCCTGCGGGAACCGTGACCGGCGCCGCCAAGATCCGGGCCATGGAGATCATCGAGGAGTTGGAGGGAGTGCGGCGGGGACCGTATGCGGGCGCTGTCGGCTATTTCGGTTTCTCCGGCAACATGGACACCTGCATCACCATCCGCACCGTCCTGATCGCCGGCGGGACCGCGCATGTACAGGCCGGCGCCGGCATCGTGGCCGACTCCGACCCGCAGCGCGAATACGAGGAAACGATGAATAAGGCCAAGGGGATGATCAAAGCGCTCGAGATGGCCGAATCTGACTATCTGATCGCTGGTTGAGCGGGGATGAGATGCTGGTCGTGATCGACAACTATGACTCCTTCACCTATAATCTGGTCCAGTACTTGGGCGAGCTTGGCGAACGGCCCAGGGTCTTCCGGAATGACCAAGTGACCCTCGATGAACTTGCGGAGCTGCGACCAGATAAGATTGTGATCTCTCCGGGACCGAAGACCCCAAAAGAAGCCGGCATCTGCTGCGACCTCATCCTGCGGTTTGCAGGACAAATCCCGATCCTTGGCGTCTGTCTCGGCCATCAGTCTATCGGCGCTGCCTTTGGCGGCCGGATCGTTCGGGCTGCTCGCCTGATGCACGGCAAGACCTCCCCGATCCACCACGATGGTCGAACGATCTTCTCCGGGTTGCAGAACCCGTTTGAGGCAACACGCTATCATTCTCTCTTGGTGGAGCGGAGTGGGCTCCCGGACTGCCTGGACGTCTCGGCCGAGACGGCCGAGGGGGAGATCATGGGGCTTCGCCACAAAAAGCATCCCATCGAAGGGATCCAGTTTCACCCTGAATCGATCCTGACAAAGGAAGGGAAGGCTCTGCTCAGGAACTTCCTTTCCCTCTCGTAAGAAGGTGGCCGGAGGGGTCTGATGATCCTTGAATCGCTGAAGAAGGTGGTGGAGCGAGAAGACCTTAGCGCGGAAGAAGCCTTCATGACCATGGATGAGATCATGTCGGGGAAGGCGACCGACGCGCAGATCGCGGCGTTTCTGACCGCGCTTCGGGTCAAAGGCGAGACCGTCGCGGAGATTACCGGTTTCGCCAGGGCGATGCGAGAGAAGGTCTCTCCGGTGAAGGTGCGCGGGCAGGTTGAGGCCTCGATCTCCGGCACGGACCGCGAGGCGCTGGTCGATACCTGCGGCACCGGGGGCGATGCCAGCAACACCTTTAACATTTCGACGGCCACCGCGTTCGTTGTGGCCGGGGCGGGAATCCCTGTGGCCAAGCACGGCAATCGTTCAGTGTCGAGTCTGTGCGGGAGCGCCGATGTCCTGGAGGCGCTGGGCGTCAGCCTGGAGCTGACGCCTGAACAGGTGGGAGATTGTATCGACAAGATCGGCATCGGTTTCCTGTATGCGCCGCTGCTTCACAAGGCTATGAAGTACGTCATGACGGCCCGCCGGGAGATACGAATCCGGACAGTCT
>JACQEV010000312.1 GCA_016200385.1 Candidatus Methylomirabilota bacterium | reverse complement strand
GGAGGAAGCGCTCTCGACCATCCAAGCCAGGGTTGCTCGCCAGAGTTTCGATAACTGGTTTCGTCCGCTGGCTATGGAGTCGATTGAGGGCTCATGCGTGAAGGTTCGGCTCCCTAACCGATTCTTCAAGGAGTGGTTCGAGGACCACTACGCCGGGGTCCTCAAATCGGTGCTGGAGGACCTGATGTTCACCAAGGTGGACGTGATCCTCAGCGTACAGGAACAAGAAAGTCAGGGCGGGACCAACGGGAGGCCCGAGGATGCCACCAAGCGGCCGGTCCGCCGATACCGGAACGAGGCAACGTTCCTCAACCCAAAGTACACCTTCGAGAACTTCGTCGTGGGCCGCTCCAACCAGTTCGTCCACGCCGGCTGTCTAGCCGTGGGTGAGCAACTCTCCAGGGCGTACAACCCGCTCTTCATTTACGGCGGCGTCGGTTTGGGGAAGACCCACCTGCTCCACGCGATCGGCCATCTGGTTCTCAAGCGAAACACCAGGATCAGGCTGTCCTACGTCTCATCCGAGAAATTTACCAACGACCTCATCAACTCGATCCGCTTCGACTCCACGGTTGAGTTCCGCAACCGCTACCGAGGTCTGGATCTGCTCCTGATCGACGACATCCAGTTCATTGCTGGCAAGGAGCGGACCCAGGAGGAGTTCTTCCACACATTTAATGACCTGTACGATTCCGCCAAGCAGATCGTGATCTCCTCAGACAGTCTCCCACGCGAGATCCCGACGCTGGAGGAGCGGCTGCGCTCCAGGTTCGAATGGGGGTTGATCGCTGACATCCAGCCGCCCGACCTCGAGACCAAAGCGGCCATCCTCAGGAAGAAGGCGCAGGCCGAGGGCGTGCGGCTTCCCGATGAAGTCTCCCTCTTCATCGCGAAGAATGTCCGATCAAACATCCGGGAGCTGGAAGGCTCGCTGGTCCGCCTTGTCGCGTATGGCTCGTTGACCGGCCGGGACATCAGCCTGGAGCTTGCCCAGGAGGTTCTGAAGGATCTCAGCGCCGAACAGGCGAAGGTGATCACGCTTGCCGTCATCCAGCGGGCGGTGGCCGACTTCTTCCGGCTCAAGGTCGAGGATCTGAAGTCCAAGGAACGAAACCAGGGCGTCGTCCTTCCGCGACAGGTGGCGATGTACCTCAGCCGAACCATGACCGCTTCCTCGCTGCCAGCCATCGGCGAGGCGTTCGGCGGGAGAGACCATACAACAGTCATCCACGCCTGCGAGAAGATCAAGCGGCGACTCGCAGGCGATGACGGGTTCCGGCGACAGGTCGAATCCCTTTCCCAATCGATCGCGTCCTAACCGAGCCCCCGTCGCATGGTCGGCCGGGTTCACCGCCTCGAAATCCCTACCCCTTTCCCAGTAGGGCCGGTCAACCTCTATCTGATCGAGGGACGAGAGCTGACCCTCATCGACACTGGTCCGAATACCCCGGAGGCCTTGGACGGCCTTTCGCAGGGTCTCCGGGGGCTCGGCGCAACCGTCGATCAGATCCGCCACATCATCATCACACATGGACACGCGGACCACTATGGCCTCGCAGGCCGCATCGCGGCCGAATCCGGAGCCCTCGTGTGGGTCCATCAGGGCGACCGGGACATGATCCAGGACTACCCTCTGGCCTTACATGCCTGGCTCGATTTCCTGCGGAGCTTTCTCCCTGAGACCGGGCTGGAGCAAAGCTGGATCGAGCGTTTTTGCCGGTCCATCGAAAAGCGCGAGGGCTGCGCGACGCCGGTCCCTGCGGCACGCCTGCTGCACGACGGGCAGCGGCTGGAGCTCAACGGAACCGTGCTCACAGTCATCCACACCCCCGGCCATAGCCCGGGCTCGATCTGCCTTTACAGCGGGGCGGAGCAGCTCCTGTTCGCCGGAGACCATCTTCTCAAGACCATCACACCAAACCCGATCCTCCAAGCGTTTCCCGATTTCTTCGGCATACGGTTTCAGGGGCTGGTCCACTACTTCGACTCTCTGAAGAAGCTGGAACCATTTCCAATCGCCCGCATCCTTCCGGGACACGGCGAAGAGATCACAGATCGCGACACGCGACTCCGCGAGATCCGCGAACACTCCGAAAAACGCAAGGCCCGCTTGCTCGATCTGCTCAAGCAGCGCGAGCTGACGATCATGCAGGCGAAGGAAGGCCTGTTCCCCAACCTCCCTGATGGTCAGACGCTCCTGGCCCTCTTCGACGTGATCGGACACCTCGACCTGTTGCAGCGCGAGGGGGCGATTCGCATCGAGCGGCGAGGCGGCCTCCTCTTCGCCAAAGCCACCTAATCTCGGACCGTGCACTTCGCACCTCGCACGTCGGACTCCGCACTCCGCACTTCGCACCTCATTTGAACTCTTGCTCAAACGGAACTGTTCCCGTAACATGAGGTCATGCTGAGTCTTGTCACGGGCGGAACGGGGTTCGTTGGCGCGGCAGTGGTCCGACTGCTGCTTTCTGAAGGCTGTGCTGTCAGGGTACTTGCAAGACGGGGGAGTGACCTCCGGAATCTTGACGGCCTCGATATCGACCTGACATACGGCGATCTCTTGAACAGGGATTCACTACGACAGGCGCTCAAGGGGTGCAGTCGTGCCTACCATGTCGCAGCCCACTATTCGCTCTGGGAAGCCGACCCGAGCGTCTTTTATCGAGTGAACGTAGATGGAACGAGAAACCTCCTCGAGGCAGCGATGGAGGCTGGAATGGAGCGGATCATCTACACGAGCACCGTCGGTGCCCTTGGATACCGGTATGACGGGGGACCAGCAGATGAGACAACACCGGCAACCCTTGACCAAATGGTCGGCCACTATAAGCGGTCGAAGTTCCTCGCCGAGGAAGAAGCCCGACAAGCTGCGGCCCGTGGAGTGCCGGTCGTGATCGTCAACCCGAGTACCCCGGTCGGCCCACGGGACATCAAGCCGACGCCGACCGGGCAGATCATCGTCGATTTCCTCAACCGTCGGATGCCGGCCTACATCGATACCGGCCTGAACCTGATCGACGTGGATGATGTGGCCCGCGGACACCTCCTGGCGGCGGAACGGGGTCGGGTTGGAGAGCGATACATCCTCGGCCACAAGAACCTGACCCTGAAGGAGATCTTCGGCATTCTTGGACAAATCACGAAGATTGCGGCGCCAACAATCCGATTGCCGTACCAGTTGATCGTGCCGCTGGCCTACGCGAATCATTGGCTCTCTGCCCTGATCACCAAGAGGCCGCCGCGAATCCCACTGGAGGGGGTGAAGATGGCCAGGCGGCGCATGTTCTTTGATGCCTCGAAGGCCGTCCGGGAGCTGGGCCTGCCCCAATCGCCAATCGAGCAGGCATTAGAGCGGGCAGTCCGATGGTTCACCGACAATGGGTATGTGAAAAGATAGGTTACGTTAGGGCATTAGGAGACGCCGGAACTCTTCTTGGAGGTATCCCAGACAGCTTTGCTGAGCTCCTCCAGAGATCGCTGGCCGGTTTCGGCGAATGCGGCGGCATGGCGCAGGCCCTCTTCCCACCGCTTTGCCCCCTCCTCCCAGAAGCCTTGGAGACCCCGCAGGCGGTCCTCCACCTGCTTCGTCCAAGCCTGAAACGCTCTCTGCCCTTCCGCTTGATAGGCCAGGAGCCGCTGGATCGTCACCTCGATCCCCTTCCGCCACTCTTCCTGAGCTTTCCCCGCCGCCTCCACTGCCCCGAAGTAGTTCTTCAATGCCTCGAGTTGGGCCTGCATGGCGGAGAGACCCTCGGTGATCCCGCGGAGGTCCTCGACGGTCGGTAGCCGCATGGCCTTCAGGCTCGCCTGGATGCTCTTTTGAATCTGCTCCTGGACGCCCGTCGAACTCTCGAAGGCCTTCCCCAATCCGGCGGCAAAGGCAGGGCCCTTGAGCATCATCTCAAAGCCCTCCCATACCATCTTCTGCCAGAGGGTAAACATATCTCCGAAGGGGCTCTGCTGCTTCTCGTCACTCATGGCGCTCTCCTCCTCTTATTTCTCTTAAGATCTCACGCGATGTCCTAATCGCTACCGGCTGCCTTGCGCCGCTCCCCTCGTTCTCTTCTGGTCAGGCTGAATCACCCTTGTTCTGAGCGGCACACCCTGCGCAGCTACGAAGAGAAGGGTCGTGAGATGCGGCCCCGTCATCTAGGGAAGCCCTCGCTTCAGTCGTCACCCCTTGATCACCCCCATAGGGCGGAGGCGCGCGACCATCTTGGACAGCCCGGCGCGATGGACCACGGTGACAACCTGGGTGACGTCCTTATACGCGTCAGTCATCTCCTCGGCCAATGACTCCCGGCCGGATGCTTTCACGATAATCCCTCGGTCTTCCAGTTCCCGGTGAATGTTGCGACCCTTGGCCGC
>JACQEV010000315.1 GCA_016200385.1 Candidatus Methylomirabilota bacterium | reverse complement strand
GGAGGCCGCTCATGGTATCCTCGCGAAACACGCGGATGGTTGTCTTCTGCTCGCTGGCGACGGTAAATCGCCGGCGCAAGAGGCGCATCGGAGATCGCTGGAACCCCCCCCACAGGGAGACGAACGCCAGCACCAGCAAGAAAACCGCCATGAAGCTCAGCACCACTGCCAATCCCAGCATCGTCTACACCTCGGCCTCCGACCAGTCCTCGAAAAGCTCGGTCGGGAGCAGGATGCCGGCCGCCTTCAGGCGCTCAGCGAACTTCGGCCGGATTCGGGTAGCCCGGTGGCGCCCGATCACTGTCCCCTGCTCGTTGATCCCCTCCTTTGCAAAGACAAAAATGTCCTGCGTCGTGATGACGGTGCCTTCCATGCCGACAATCTCGGACACGGCCACGATCTTCCGGGTCCCGTCACTCAGACGCGCAAGCTGGATGACCAGATCCAAGGCCGAACAGATCCACTGTCGCATAGCGCGTTCCGGAATGCTGATCCCTGCCATCAGCACCATCGTCTCTAACCGGGTGAGCGCGTCACGCGGCGAATTCGCGTGGATGGTGGAAAGCGACCCGTCATGCCCTGTGTTCATGGCCTGGAGCATGTCGAGCACCTCGCTGCCCCGCACCTCGCCAACGATGATCCGGTCCGGGCGCATCCGGAGCGCGTTCCGCACCAGGTCACGCTGGTTCACCAGCCCCGTCCCCTCGATGCTGGCCGGCCGGGTCTCCAGGCGCACGACATGCTCTTGGTGAAGTTGTAACTCCGCGGAATCTTCTATCGTAATAATCCGTTCGGCCGCCGGGATGGAACCGGACAGGATATTCAGGAGGGTCGTCTTCCCAGAGCCCGTACCACCGGAGATCAGGACGTTCAACCGGGCTCGCACGGCCCCCATCAGAACCTCTGTCATCGCTGGAGTCAGGGCCTGAAAAGCAAGGAGGTCCTTCATCTGAAGGGGGTCCTTGCCAAAACGGCGAATCGACAGGACGGGACCGGTCAACGAAACCGGGGGGATGATGGCGTTCACGCGCGAGCCATCAGGGAGGCGAGCGTCAACCATCGGAGTGGATTCGTCCACGCGCCGGCCCACCTTTGAGACGATCCGATCGATAATCTGCAGCAGGTGAGCATTGTCTTTGAAAACGACATCAGTCAACTCCAATTTCCCGAATCGTTCAAGGTAGACCTGCTGGCTGCCGTTGACCAGGATGTCCGAGATCTGTGGGTCGTGCAGAAACGGCTCAAGGGGCCCAAGTCCAAGGGTCTCGTTCAGCACTTCTATAATGAGTTGCTCCCGCTCCATTCGGTTCAGCGGCGTGCTTTCTACTTGAACGAGCCCCTCCACTGCGCGCCTGATTTCGGATTCCAACACCTCTTGGGGGATGCGTGCGAGATTGGAGAGGTCGAGGCTATCGAGCAGGCGACGATGGATGCGTGTTTTCAGCTCCTGGTATGCATCGCGGGCCGGCCGGCTTTCTGGTTGGACGACCACCGGGGGAAGAGCTTCATCAGCCGTCCGGGGAACCGGCCCGAACATTTTGCTCAAACGATCACTCAGCGCCATTATGGCCCCTCCCGTGCGTGCCTCACTCTCCCTCAGCCCGAAGCCGCTGTGGCGTAATGATGTACGGCCCGGTGCAAACCCCTTTGACCGTATCCGATGCATCTTTTGCGACGTGCTTGCTGCCAAAAGTCAGCAGGTACGCGATCCCCGACATTACAGCCGTCGTCCCACACAGCGCCGCCTTCAGCGGAACGTTCACAACGGTCAAGAGCGTGCTGCCCGCCCCGTAGGCGAACTGGGTGCCAACTGACTCCTGGGCTTCCTCAGCCCACGCGACAGGGAAGATAAACTGACTAAGCGCGGACACAAGCACGAACGCTGCGATCGCGTTGACTTTCCGGTATCGTGCCACCTCAACCCTCCTTTCGCCTGGATTGCAAGAGATGAAGAGCCCCGGCCCGAAGCAGGGTGCGGAAGCCCCTTGATGCCTGAGGGCGCTTCGGGTTCGAGCCTTTCTTCCCATCCAGTTGTTGCGCCAATGCCTCAAAGCGAGCCGCAAGCGGCGAATTCTTCCCCCTGCGAACAAGCGGTTCGCCGGCGATCAGCGAAGCCGTCACTGCCCCATCCTCAGGGAATTCCCAGAGGACCGGACGCTTAAGAATCTCTTGAGCCATTTTTGCCGCCTTCGCGGCCGGCGGTGGGCAGCGATTCAGCAATATCTTGACCTTCGCCGGAGTATAGGTGAGACGCTCAAAGAGCTCCAAACAGCGCCGAGTGTGATACAGGCTCGAATAGTCCGGGGCCGTCACCAGGAGCAGCCCATCGGCTGCATCGAGGGCGGCGAAGGTCCGTTCGTCATACGTGGGAGAGGTATCCACGACGACGTAAGCAAAGCTTGCCCTGAGCAGTGAGAGCAGTTGGCTGATCCGCAGTGGCAGGAGGCGATCCGCCTCTTCGATCCTGTGTGGTGCCGCCAGGAGCGACACCCCTGTCGGATGATCACACAGGAGGCTCTTCAAGAAGAGGGCATCGACCCGATCCATGTTCGCGACAGCGTCGTGAATTGTGTAGGACGGTTTGAGGCTGAGGAACAGGGTCAGGTCGCCGCCCTGGAGGTCGAGGTCCACGGCGACAACACGCCCTTCACCGCCTCTGGCGAGCGCCACGGCGAGATTGAGCGCAATGACCGTGGTCCCGCGGCCTCCCTTGCAGCCAAACAGCGTGATGACCTTTCCTTTCGTTCCGGTATCCGCTGCCGCGAGGGCCCGCTGGCGGGCGACGCGCTGGACCGCGCCGCCGAAGTTGATCCCTACGAGCCGGGGCACCAAAAGCGGCTGGAGCGGCTGCGCGGCAAAATTGATTCCAACCAGTTCAACAGCATCGCCAACCGCTTTGGATCGGTGGTGCAGGCGGGGGCGCCGCAAGAGCAGGCCAAGGACGCCGCGCCCGATTCCGAGCCCACGGTGCTGGAAGACCTGATGCTGCAGGCCGAAATCTTCCTGCAATACAGCATG
>JACQEV010000313.1 GCA_016200385.1 Candidatus Methylomirabilota bacterium | reverse complement strand
GGGCTGGAAGCCTCATCGTCCCCTCATCCCTGCCTTTTCCCATTAGGGGAGAAGGGGAATTCGAGGGGCGCCCTAAAGGGGATCCGAAAAAGGAGCGCGGTGATGGTGATGCGATGGGATGAGATGATGTCGGGCCCCTGGATCTGGGGATGGGGGATACTCTGGATGTTCATGATGACAGCATTTTGGTTCCTGGTCCTCCTCGGGTTGGCCCTTCTGGTGCGATGGCTCTGGCGGGCCGGCTCGAGGATCGGCGCACTGCAACCGCCGGAGGAGTCCGCCATGGAGATCCTCAAAAAGCGATACGCTAAGGGCGAAATCGGCAAGGAGGAGTTCGAGGCCAAGAAGCGTGATCTGGCGTAGAGGGGCGCGGGGAGGAGAGTGAAATGTTGTACGTCGTGGAGACCAACAAGCCGTTCGATGTCGCGGTCAGGGACCTGGAGGACGCGGTGAAACGGAACAGGTTCGGCGTCCTTCACATCCATGACCTGAAGGGGACGCTGAAGGAGAAGGGAATCGACTTCCCCAACGCCTGCAAGATCCTGGAGGTGTGCAATCCGCAGCGAGCGACCGAGGTCCTGAAGCATGACATGACCGTGAACCTCGCCCTGCCGTGCCGAATCTCGGTGTATGAAGAAGGCGGGAAAGTCAAGATCGGGATGGTCCGGCCGATGGCCCTCTTGAGCCTTTTCCCGAACGCTGACAAACTTCGGCGCGTGGCGGAAGAGGTCGAGCGGGAGACGATCAAGATGATCGACGAGGCGAAGTAGCCAGGCGATGAGACTGTAGAGGAGAGTGTAATGGTCGAATGACCCAGCGCAAGATGAGCAATATCCGCGCAGATACTGTTCCTCTTCTGTTTTACCAGCAAGTGGCGAAATACGGGGACCGGGTCGCCTTGCGGAAAAAATTCCTAGGTCGCTGGCAAGAGATCTCCTGGCGCGAGTACGGCCAGCGTGTCCGGGAAGTGGCCTTGGGGTTGATCGCCCTCGGACTGCGCCGCGGCGATCGCGTGTCGCTCATCGCGGAGAATCGCCCGGAATGGCTGTACAGTGACCTTGGGATCATGGCGGCTGGCGGGATCACCGTCGGGATCTATACGACGAATTCGGCCGAGGAGTGTCAGTACATTGTGAATCATTCCGAGTCCCGGTTTCACATCGCCGAGGATGAGGGACAGCTCGAGAAGGCCCTCAGGGTGCGAGGCCGACTCCCTTTTCTGGAAAAAATCATCGTGATCGACACGAAGGGACTCCGGAAGTTCCATGATCCGATGGTGATCAGTTTTGAGCAACACCTTGCAGCGGGCCGGGAATATGACGCGGCCCATCCGGGTCGTTTCGAGCGAGAATTGCAGGAGGGGCAACCGGAAGATATCGCGATCCTGGTCTATACGTCGGGGACGACAGGCCCACCCAAAGGCGCCATGCTTTCGCACGAAACGATTCTTTTCACTACCACAATGGTGGACGCAGTTGGACCGGTCTACGGGAGCGATGAGGTTATCTCGTACCTTCCCCTTTCGCATATTGCCGAACGGTTACTCACCACCTTCGCCCAGATCCGGTATGGTTATACTGTGAACTTCGCGGAGAACCTGGACACATTTCCACACAACCTGCGGGAAGTCTCTCCACAGATCTTCTTCGCTCCACCACGAGTCTGGGAGAAGTTCTACTCGGTGATCACCCTCCGGATGGAAAGAGCGACATGGTTCAAGCAGCGAGCGTATCGCGCGGCCCTCGCGATCGGTGCGCGGGCGGCCAAGGGTCGCCTCTCCGGCCAGGTGGTGCCCCGCTCGCTGCGATTGCTCAGTGGTCTGGCGGAACTGGCGGTTTTCAGGAAGCTCAAGAAGCACCTCGGACTGGACCGAGCCCGTTACGTCGCCTCCGGCGCAGCGCCGATCTCTCCTGGGCTCCTGGAGTTCTTCCATGTCGTCGGCGTTCCGGTCAGGGAGATCTATGGCCAGACCGAGAACTGCGGGCCAGCCACCGCTCACCTAGGCGACCGGATCAAGCTGAGGACAGTGGGACAAGCCATCCCGGGCTGCGAGGTCACGTTGGCGGAGGACGGCGAGATTCTGCTGCGCGGACGGAACATCTTCCAGGGTTACTTCAAGGATCCTCTGGCGACCGAAGAGGCCCTCCGGGACCGCTGGCTTCACACCGGCGATGTCGGCGAGATGGATCGGGAAGGATTTCTGAAGCTCACCGACAGGAAGAAGGATCTCATTATCACCGCCGGCGGGAAGAATATCGCGCCCCAGGTGATCGAGAACCAGCTCAAGTTGAGTCCCTTTATCGCTGATGCCGTGGTGACGGGCGATGGCCGGAAGTATCTGACGGCGCTCATCGTCATTGACGAGGAGAACATCGCAAGCTTTGCCCAGGAGCGCCGGCTCCCCTTCACAACCTTCAGCGATCTGTCCAAGAAACCGGAGGTCTACAAGCTGATCGGCAGGGAGGTAGAACGGGTAAACACGACCCTTTCTCAGGTTGAAAGGGTCAAGAGGTTTGTGATCCTGGACAAGCAACTCGACCCGGAAGACGGCGACGTCGGTCCCACCATGAAAGTGAAGCGAATGGCAATCACCGAGCGGTACAAGGAGTTGATCGAGGCGATGTATGAGTAGGAGAGCTTCGTGTCGAGAAGCGGGACTTCGTCATCGACCGTGCCCCTCACTCCAGGGTTCTCATGTTACGACAATCAGCGCCAGCGCTTCTTCCTGTGGCGCTTCAACCCGCTTGCCGACACCTCGCCAGTGATACCGAGGTAATAGCATCGCACATTCTCATTCTCCAGGAGGCTCTTGGCCTGGTCGGATAGGACGACCCTGCCCGCCTCAATGACATGCCCCTCGTGAGCGATCTCGAGCGCCATCTTGGCGTTCTGTTCCACCAGAAGGATGGTTGTCCCTTCCTCGTTGATCGTCTTGAGGATCTGAAAGATCTCCTTCACGGCCATTGGGGCTAAGCCCAAGGAGGGTTCGTCGAGAAGCATCAACTTCGGTCGGGCCATCAACGCTCGCCCGATGACCAGCATCTGTCGCTCCCCGCCAGAAAGCGTGCCGGCCAGTTGCCCCCGACGTTGTCCGAGGACGGGGAAGTAGCTCATGACCCTGTCGCGATCGCGCTGTAGCCCGTGGACGTCGCGACGGACATACCCTCCCATCAGCAGGTTCTCATCAACCGTCAGCTCCTCGAAGACCGGCCGCCCCTCCTCCACATAGGCGATTCCGAGCCGAACGATGCCTTCGGGAGCCAGGCCGTTCAGCGGCGTCCCCATGAATTCGATGGTCCCCTTGCTGGGCTGGCCCTCTAAGAGGCCGCAGATCGTCTTCAGGATCGTAGTCTTTCCGGCGCCGTTTGAACCCAGAAGGGCGACGATCTTCCCCTCCGGAACCTCCAGCGAAAGGCCACTGATCGCGCGAATCGGGCCGTAGAAGGTCTCGATGTTATGAACCTTCAGCATGCGACCTCCTCCAGCGATTATTCCTTACTGTTGATAGGGAGCGTACCGGGCCAAGAAACGAGCATGGCAAGGCGCGGTCCCGGGGACCGACCGAGGCGTACGTTTTCGGGTACGTCGCAGGGAGGGTCCCTGGGGCCAGCAACGCCGCTAGGCGACGTTAATTGGACCGGTACTGGCATCCTCTTTGCCCAGGTAGGCCGCCAGCACCTCGGCATTCGTCTGAATCTCTTCAGGAGGGCCCACAGCGATCGTTTCACCATTGCTGAGGACCAGGACCGTATCCGAGATCTCCATGACCACGCTCATATCGTGCTCGACCAGGCAGGTTGTGATTCCCAACTCGTCACGGATGTTCTGAATCCAGAGCTTCAGATCCTGTTTTTCCTCGGCGTTCATCCCGGCCGATGGCTCATCAAGCAAGAGTAGTTCCGGTTCGAGGGCCAGCGCCCGTCCCAGTTCGACCAGCTTGCGCGTGCCGTATGGAAGTGCAGCGACGAGCTGGTCACGTGCCGACTGCAGTTCGAGAAAGGCGATGATTCGTTCAACGGGCTCGCGATGACGAAGCTCTTCGCGGACAGCCGAGGGGGAAGATGCAGCCGCTCCGAGAAGCCCGATCTTCATGTGGCAGTGTCGGCCCAGCAGAAGGTTCTCCAGAGTGGTCATCCGCGAGAACAGCTCGGGGTTCTGAAATGTCCTGGCGATCCCGTGGGCGGCCACCTGGTGAGGCCGGAATGTCAGGAGGTCTTGTCCTTTGAACACGATGCGACCGCGATCGGGACGGTAGAGCCTACTGATGCAGTTGAAGATTGTGGTCTTTCCAGCGCCGTTAGGGCCGATGATGGATGTGATCGTCCCTCGTTCAATAGAAAAGCTGACGCCCTTCAGCGCCACCACCCCGCCAAACTGGAGGGAGAGGTCTTCGACTTGTAGCAGTGGCCAACCGTCTTCATTCATGACATCACACTATGGGAAAAGGGGCTCCGATCGGAGCCCCTTCCCCGTGCTAGGTCGCCGCGTGAAGCCTCGTACCGTTCGAACTATGTATGGCGACTCTGCCGTTCCGCGGGGTTGCGACCATTGCCGCCTCGTAGGGGCGACCCGGCGGGTCGCCCCTACCATTCGGCGCATCAAGTTGGAACGGCACTAGTCGAGCGTGAACCAGCCGCTGATCTTGATGTACTCGCTTTTCACGGCCTTCGAGAAGAAAAGCGAGTTCTGTCCTTGTCGCTTCCCAGGACCCCAGGTGATATTGTGCGCCAACACGCCATTCCAATTCTTGAACGTCTCGAGTGCCCCTATGAGCTTCTCCCTGGTCAGGTCCCGGTCTGCTCGACGCAGGGCTTCCGCCATTATTTCGGCCATGGCATAGCCGCCGATCGAGAAGCCGCCGATCGGCTCGTTGGGCAGGTACTTCTTCATAAACTCTCGATACGGGGCGGCCTCCGTGGCGTCGTACAGTGTGTAGGGCGAGGCCACAATGGCGCCCTCCCAGGCTTCGCCAGCCAGTTTGAACATCACGGGATCCAGGTTCACCAGGCTGCTCACCCATTGTGGCCGATAGCCGATCTTGGCGGCTTCCTTCAGAAGTGAGGCTGTGGCCTTCGAGATCGACCAGAGCAAAACGGTGTCGGCCTCGGATCGCTGGAGTTTCAACGCATGCGAGGTGAAGTCCGTGTCGGTTCGTTCGTAGGAGATGGTAGCGACCAGTGGGACCTGCTTCTTCTGGGCCATGTCAGTAACACCTTCGAGCCCTTCCTTTCCGAGCGGGTCATTCTGGTAGAAGATGGCCAGCTTCTTCGCCTTGAGCTGCTCAGCGGCGTACTGTGTGAGCAACCTCGATTCGACCGCGTAGTTGATCGACTGCGCGAAGATGTACCTCTTGGGCGGATTCGACCAGCCGCTGTAGCCGCTCGCAGGGGCAACGTGAGGGATCTTGTTGTCATTCAGGTAATCCATCACGGCCAGGCCGGTCGCCGTCCCAAGTCCTCCTACGAAGGCAAAAACCTTTTCCCGCTCAACCAGTTCCTTCACCACCAGACGGGTGTTGGCGGGATTGTAGCCATCATCCCGTATCAGCAGTTCGATCTTCCTTCCATGGATTCCACTCCTGTCATTCACCATCTTGAAGTATGCTGCGAGTGTTCGGCCCAGCGTGGCATAAGGTGCTGCTGGACCAGAGAGGGGTTGATAGGTGCCAAGTCTGATTGTGGTCTCAGTGACGCCCACCTCGGCAGCGAAGGCCGCGCTGATCACAGGTAATCCAGCAGCCAGGCTGAAGAGCGGTAGCCAGAACCTTCGGAACTGCCAACTCGTTCCTCCGACTCGCCTCACGGGTCCTCCTTATGTGGATATGTAGGCTATCAGACACGATGTTTGTAATGGCGGCCCAGCAGGCCGCTCGGCCTCACGCAAAGGACGAGGATGATGATCAAAAACGCGACACTCTCTTTGAGCTCCGGAGTCAGGTAGCCGCCAACCAGGTTCTCCAGGATTCCCAGGCTCCCGCCTCCCACGACTGCCCCGGCGAAGCTATTCATCCCCCCCAGGGTCGCCGCGGCAAACGCCTTCAGGAGCGGGTTCAACATCATGTTCGGATCGAGGAAGGTGATCGGGGCGATCAAGATCCCGGCGACTGCCCCCAGGACCGAGGCGATCCCCCATGTAAGCGACAGCGTCCAGTGAGCGCTCACACCCATCAGCTTCGCGGTGATCAGATTTTGGGACATGGCGCGAATGGCGATTCCCAGTCTCGTGTAGCGAAAGAAGAGGAGCAACGCAAGCATCAAAAGGACGCTGGCGATCAGGATCCACAGGTTGACCTCGCTGATGACCAGCGCGCCAAATCGATAGATCTTCAGATCCGAGAGGAGAGAGGGAAATGCCTTGGTGTCGTATCCCCAGATCCAGCCCGCCACGCCATAGAGGATCTGCTGTGCCCCCACCGTAATGATGATGAGGCCGAGAGGGGTAGGGTGTTTCACAGGTCGCAGGAGGCAGATCTCGAACAACGCGCCTAACAGGAATGCCCCCACGATGGCCAGAAGGACCGCCCAGAAGAAGGGGATGTGGAGCGTTTCCAGGAGGGTAAAGGTCACAAAGGTACTGACCATCGCCATGTCGCCCTGGGCAAAGTTCAACACGTTGGACGCCTTGTAGACGATGACCAGTCCAAGGGCCACGAGCGCATACAGGCATCCGGTTGCCAGTCCACTTACGATCAGTTGGGTAAGCATCGGTCAAAAGAGAAGTTTCGGGTTTTGGGTTTCGAGTTTCGCGTGATGGAATCTCGAACCCGTATCTTCGGACCCGAAACTCCAAACCCGGAACTCACAACTGCTCCTTAGAATGGCCACATCCGCCAGTACAGGCGTAGCTTCATCCAATGTCCTGTAAGGCCATACGGCTCGAATATAATGATCAGGATGAGAGAGGCCCCATAGATCACCATCGGCAGGTTCTTGATCCCTGAAAGAAAGTAGGGGAGGGCGGTGAGGAGGATGGACCCGAGGATGGATCCGAGGATCGACGCTAGGCCACCGATGACGATCATGCTCAGGAAGTAGATGGAAACCAGCAGGTTGAAGGCATCTGGACTGATATAACCGATCAGGTGTCCCATGAGGCTGCCGCCGATCCCAGCGTAAAAGGCGCTGACGGCGAAGGCCAGTGTCTTGTAGAGCGTGAGGTTGACCCCCATCGCGAGCGCGGCGACTTCGCTCTCCCGAATGGCAACGAAGGCACGTCCGATCTTGGACTTTATCAGGTTCGCCGCCCCGATGGTCATGAGGAGCATCGTGGATATCGAAAGGAAGTAGAAGTGTGTTTCGCTCGTGAATACAAGCGGTCCGATGGAGGGTTTGGGTGGGTGAATCCCAAGGGAGCCTCCGGACAGGGATTCCCACTTGACCAGGATCTGGCCAACCGCGATGCCGAAGCCCAATGTGGCGATGGCGAGGTAGGGGCCGGTGAGTCTGAGGGCCGGCAGCCCGACGAGGAAGCCGAAAACCCCTGCGACGCCACCAGCCGCGAGCAAGGCGAGCGCGAAGGGGAGATGCAGTTTCAGCATCAGGAGCGCAGAGGTGTACGCGCCGATGCCGATGAAACCGGCGTGACCGAGGGAGATCTGCCCCGTGTAGCCGGTCAGGAGGTTCAGGCCGATGGCGATGATGACGTGGATGGCGGCTAAGGTGAGGAGGTTGAGCAGATAACCTTCGAGCGCCGTTGGAATGACGAGGAGGACAAGCAGCAGCAGCCCGAACCATACTTTCGCCGGAGTGCTCTTGAGAAGCCGGAGCTCATTGTAGTACTCAGTGTGTAACGTCATAGCGGCCGCTGGATGGCCGTTCACTTACGCACGTTCCGCGTCTTGCCTCCTCGGCGCGGACAGTTGGCACCTGTGCAGGCTCGCGAGGAAAACGAATGCGCGGTGTTGCGCTTTTGCCATTGACCTGAAGCGTGGAACCTCGGAAGCGGGAGCGGTGTCCCTACTCCTTTGTGATGACGAAATGGCCGCGCCGATTCCATCTCCAGGCTGTTTCGTCATGCCCGAGCACAAAGGGTCGCTCCTTGCCATAACTCACAGTGACTATCCGCTTTCCCTCGATCGAGGACGCCACCAAGTAGTCCTTGGCGGCTTTGGCCCGCCGCTGCCCCAGCCCCAGATTATACTCGCTCGTGCCTCGCTCGTCGCAGTGCCCTTCGATCGTAATAGCAGCCTGGGGGTGTCCCTTGAGCCAGCTAATGTCCTCCGCAAGAGGTGCCTTTGCATCCGGGCGTATCTCCGCCTTGTCGAAGTCAAAGAAGATATCCTTCAAGGGCGATTCTTTGGGAGCCAGTTGCGCGACTTGCGCCACGGGTTGTTCTCGCGGCGGCGACGGCGGGGGCGCAACCGCTTCGCTACCTGGCGGCAGCGGCATCGAGGGCGTACCTCCGGCTCCAGCTTCGGGTGCGGCGCGGCCTCCTTCACCGCGCCTTTCCTCGCCAGGCCCCTGCGCAGTCACACCGCTTTCCGGACCGCCTGTCGGGCCGCCTGGGGAAGGGCCACCAGGCTGGGCGGTGGTTCCGGCTCCGGTCATAGCCGGACTGAGACCCGGCTGACCGGGCTTTTGCTCTCCGGGCTGTTGCGCGACGGCCCCTCCGGCCATAGGCGGCGCAACGGAGGCGATCTCGGGTCTCTTTGCGCAAGCGGACGAGAGCAGCAGAACCCCAATCGCCGACAGGAGAAGCGCTCTCGTGCCTGGTGACATTCGAGGGCATCCCTTGTTGCTAGCCCTGCTTGCGTGATTCCTATTCATGCCTGCCTCCTCCTCGGTGACCTCAATGTCACCAGCGTCCTGGTCCTGTCGGGGGAAATCGCTGGGCCCGCGTGAACGTTAGCTCTTTTCGTACATCTGTTCGGCTAAATAATTCTCATACCCCAACTCGTCGATCTTGTGCAGTTGTGCCTCGATCCAATCCACATGCTGTTCTTCATCGACGATAATGTGCTCCAGCAACTCTCGGCTTCCGGTGTCCCCCAACTCCAGACAGAGCTTCACCCCTGGACCCAATACCTGCAGTGCGGCCATCTCCAATGCGAGATCGCTCTCCAATTGCTGCTTGACGTTGTTGCCAATCATTATTCGATCGTAGCTGGACATGTTCGGGGTCCCGTCCAGGAACAGGATGCGATCGATGATCTTCTCCGCATGTTTCATCTCATCCATGGCTTCATCCCGATTCACCTTCGCCAGGACCTGGTAGCCCCAATTCTCACACATCTTCGCGTGAACAAAATATTGGTTGATCCCGGTCAGCTCCTTCCGGAGGACACTGTTCAATAGTTCTATGATCTGCGGTTGTCCTTGCATGTGGCCTCCTCATCATTGTCGACAAGCCAGGCTCTTCCACGTTGCGCCATTCATCGACCTGAGGATCGTCACAATGTCGTCTGGATCTTTCCTCACACGATGGAAGGGGAGCACAGCGATCGAGTGGCTCAGGCGGGTTCTGCGAGAGCCATCAAGAGCTTGCCAACACGATGACGCTCGTGACGGCGCCCAGGCCGCCCAAGTTGTGGACGAGGCCCCGCTTGGCGCCTTTGACCTGTCTTCGGCCAGCCCTGCCGCGGAGCTGATCCGTGATTTCCCCGATCATCCGGAGGCCGGAGGCGCCGATCGGGTGGCCACACGACTTGAGGCCACCGCTCGTGTTGACCGGCAGTTCGCCGTCAAGTGACGAGACACCCTTGTCAATAAACTGCGGTCCTTCACCTTTCCGGCAAAATCCCAGGTCTTCGTAGGTCACAAGCTCGGTGATCGTGAAGCAATCATGAACCTCCGCGACATCGATCTCTTTGAACGGGTCCTTGATCCCCGCTTGGTCATAGGCTTGTTGCGCGGCCTCCTTGGTGGCCTGGAAGGAGATGAAATCGGACTCGGGGTTAAAGGCCAGCTTGTCACCGACCGGGTTGGCGAGGCCAAGCCCCTTCACGAAAAGCGGCTCCTGACTGAACGTTGAGGCGAGATCGGCCCGGCAGATCACGGCCGCGGCCGCGCCATCGGTCTGGGGGCAGCAATCGTACAGACCCAGCGGGTCGGCGACCATCGGCGCCTTCAGGTATTGCTCCAGCGTGATCTCCTTCTGGAAGTGAGCCTTGGGGTTGAGGCTGCCGTGCCGGTGGTTCTTCATCGCGACCTTGGCAAGTGTCTCGCGACCGATGCCGAAGAAATCGAAGTAGCGGGTGGCGATCAGGGCAAACATCCCCGGGGCGGTGACCCCCTTGCCGTGGACCGGATGACCGGTCTCCGCCAACTGGCCCACCAGGCTCTCGCGCGGGGTCACATCGCGCATTTTCTCTGCGCCCACCACAAGCACGATGTCGTACACGCCGGACGCGACGGCAAAGCAGGCGTTCCTGAAGGCATCGGTACCGGTGGCGCAATAGTTGGCCACGCGGCTGATCGGCGCCTTGTAGAGGCTGAGGGCGTCGGCGAGTGACGCGCCGGCATTGCCTTGGTAGCCTCCGGAATCGGGGAAGCAGGTCCCAAGCCAGGCGGCCTGGATCTGCGAGGGCGACACCTTCGCATCCTCAAACGCTTCGTAGGCCGCCTCTACAATCATGTCCGAGTAATCCTGGGTGAAGTTCTCCCCGAACTTCGTCGCGCCGACCCCGATGATTGCGACTTTGTCGCGAATGCTCATCATCGTCTCCTGATTCTTCCATGTGGAGCTGGGGTGCCGTTCCTACCCGTGGCAGGACGGCGATACCCTGACGAGGTTACGGCCCCGGATGAACGGGTCTGGCTTTCCAGAAGTAGTGAGCATATCCTTTCGACTCATGGAACTTTCGGAATGTCAGCTCCACGTCCATCCCGATCCGGGGCGCGTCGGGATCGCAATCCGTCATCTGTGTGAAGAATCGCCCGCCGCCGTCCAGGTCGATCACTGCCATGACCGTGGGCGACTCCGGACTCGGGTAGAGGCGGTCCTTGCTGAACGTGACGAGCTTCCCCCGTCGACCTAGCTTGTAAGGCTCAAAGGCATCCTTGGTGTCACACCGTGGGCAGACCCGCCGCGCCGGAAAGAAGACTGCCTCACACTTGGTGCACCTGACACCGTACAGCGCCAGGTTCTGCTTGCCTTCACGCCACATCATGGTGAGGGAGCTGAATGGTTCGATCTCCCACAGGCCGTGTTGGCTTCTGACCAAATCTCGATACCTGAGATACGTCTGGTAGCTTGCAAGGGGGCGCCCGGGACCGAGGAGAGGGCACCGTGCTCGTGACCGGTGGACTTCGATCTGGTCGGTCACCGAGAGAAGAATGGCGTCGGCCCCGCCGCCGTAACTGAGGAGCAGGATCAACTGCCCGGGCTCGGCGCGCTCCAGGCACGTTGTTAAGAGCAGAAGAGGGCAGGCCGCGCCCGTGAAGCCGACCGAGAGGAGAAGCGGGTCTTGGAGAAACGCCAGCGGGATGCCAGAGGCCTTGGCAAGAGCGGTGTAGCTGCTCAGATCGGGGGCAGGGCACACGACCTTGGAGAGCTGTTTCGGGGTCAGCTGTGCCTTCTCAAGCAGGCCCCGCATCGCGTCCAGGAGAATCCGTTGATACCCGTACGTGGCGGCGAATTTCTCATCGTCGTTCTCGATGAACGGGTTTCCGCTTCGGCGCCAGGTCCCCGGGAACTCCTCTGCGACGGAATGCACCGCTTCAACCGTGGCGATCGCCTCACCCTCTCCGATGAGGAGGGCAGCGGCGCCATCTCCGATGAAGGCCTCCGCCGTCTGGCCCGGCTCGGCCAGCCGACAGTCGGCTGCCGCTACCAGGACTGACCAGGCCGGGCCGCCCTTGACGGCGTCGAGGGCAGCCAGGAGCGCCGACGTCCCGGCCCGAAGCGAGCCGGCGAAGTCGGCCGTCCGGATCTCGCGCGGCAGATCGGTGACGGCCGCGATGACGGTGGCCGCCTGCCGCTCCTGGTCTGGCGCGGTGGTCGACGCGAAGAAGATGCCGTCTGGGCGAGGACCCTCAGGATGTCCCAGACAGCGGAGCGCCGCCTCGGCCGCCAGGGTCAGACTGTCCTCATCGAAGTTCGCGACGGCCCGTTCCCCGCTACCTTGGGGTGGGACGAGTGACCGGGCCCAGGCTCTGGCAATCTCAGCCCATGCAAGGCGGGAGATCGGAACATAGGCGGCGTAGTCGAGAATGCCGATCACGGTTGGCCCAGTGACCCGTTGAGGCCGTGTCGGCAGGCGATGATGTTGTCCATGACGTCTCAGATGGGGTTGTGTCAGACGCTCCGCAAAAAGTCTCGCGCGTGATCATAGGACGGATCGATCTCCAGGGCCCGCTTGGCGCAGCGAATAGCCCCGTTGCTATCTCCCAACTCTTTCAGGCAGGCGGCCTTATTGAGCCAGGCCTCCTTGTAATTGCCGTTGTAGCGAAGGGCCTCATTGAAGCAGGTGATCGCGGCGGAGTGGCGCTTTTGATGCAGGAGACAGGCCCCCTTGCAGTTCCATGCCTCCAGGAGTTTATTCGGGTCTTTCAAGTCCCTGATCGCCCTGTCAAACAGCTCGACGGCATAGTCGAACTCCTGCATGTGCAACAGGGCCTTCCCGTTGTTCAGGGCGGTATCTCCATCGGGACCGGTCACGGGCCCTGCGCCCTTTGCGGCGACGGCGCCAGCGGCTGGCGGCCCCGAGAGCGTGAAATACGATTCACCCTTCATCGTGAAAAACAGCTCGTCGGCGCTTGACGCCTTGGCCGTGATCCGGTAGAGATGGCCTCGCACGCCTTTGTGACGGAGCACCTCATCGAAGCGGCTATCCTGGAGGTCGCTAGCATATCGCAGGAGGAGGTCGGAGTAAAGTTTACTAAGGTGTTGGCTCCGGAGCCGGTCCTTCTCCTGGCTGGGAAGCAGACGGCTCTCCAGCTCCTGCCAGGCGGAGAGAAAATGGTCTGTCGGCGCGAAGAGAGCGTAGGAAAGGGCAGATGGGGACACGGCCAAGAACTTCGGAAGCCACGACCGGTCCTCCTCAGAGAGCTTCAGGTGGAATCGTTCTTCCAGGTAGGGAAGCAGGCCAGCCACCAGCATCTGCACGGCGAAATTCGACCGGATGAACTTGAACCGCTGGGAGCTATCAAGGAACTGGCGGGCGAGGCACAGAAAGACATCGAACTCAGGCTTGATGGAGTAACGGTCACATCGCCAGCGCGGCTGACCTGCGGGCTCTGCGGTGAGGAAGCCCTCGTGGAGGAGTCCCTGGATCACTTCACGAAGATCGGTGAGGGGTTCCTTTGCCTCCCGTGCGAGGAATTCGATATTCTTCTGTCCCGCCTCGGCTAGGACCAGGAGGACTTTCTCCCTGGCCTGCAGGTCAAGAACGCGCTTTCCTTTCAGAGACGTATCCATCCGCTTGATGGACTGGGCGACATGTCGAGAGACCGGCGATCCGTGCGCGTCAAGTACCAGGTAGGCAGCCCCTTTTTTGGCATGGATGAGGAAGACCCAGTAGAACCTTCCTGCCGCAAAGACGAGGTTGCGCGCCCCGAGCTCCGCCATGACCCGACACTCGATGGTATGGAGGATCTGCTCGGGGGATGAGACCAGCTTGGCACGCCGGAGCAGGGCAGAGATCTTATCTACACCGAACAGGTGATAGTCGCCCCTGGCAGCGGAATCAAGGCGTGAAAACCAGGTTGTCGCAGTCGGGTGAAAGCCGGAGAGCGAGAAGAAGACACCGGCTAACCGCTTATCCCGTCTCCGCTCCTGAACATACCTCCGATGGACCTTGCGCAGCTCATCCAGACGAATCTCATGCGCGATTGTGCGTCCGTGGCAGTATAGGCGGTGAGATCCCGAAAGATGGCGGGCTTTCAGGTCGATGGCGAGACCGGTGGGGGAAAGTTTGGCTCGGAAATCAAAGTAGCCGAGTTCATCGAGGAGGTCTTCTGTTAATTGCTGTAGGGCAAGTGCCTTCTCTTTGTTGGAGCCAGCCAGGATCTTCATGCCCATCGCCTGACAAGGCGATTTTGCTTTGGTCCTTGGCTGTTTGGCTGCCACCCTCGATAGCCCTCCTCATTAACCCAGGTCCAAGCGGCTGCTTTTAATGATCTCGTAACACAAATGGGCTCAGAGGTCAAGCGTGAAGTTTGTGGCGATAGCTTGCGAAGTCCCAAGTCCGGTTGACAGTTTCCAAACCCTTATGCTACTGTCGGCGTGTCGCGAGCGGGCAAGAAATGCTCATATACAATATGAAGTATCATTTGTAACATACTGATAGTATTGAAATGATAGAGAGAGAAATAAGCGATAATAGGAAAGTATCATCGGGACCATGCCGGGCCGACCGTTTGCAGACGATAGATGCAGATATCTTGCGGGAGAAGGCAGAGGCACTGGGTCGGGCTGGGCTCAAGTTTGGAGGAGGCCCTTGATGATCTGGAAAGGGTGCGGGAAGCGGTCGGGATGCGCAATCACCTTGACGTAGAGCGATGCTACAGGATCTCGGAGAGAGTCCGATGAAGATCCGGGTCAAATGCTTCGCCGCTGCTCGCGAGATCGTCGGGACCGGGGAGCTGGTGGTGGAACTTCCGGAGGGCAGTACAGTCACCCATCTCCTCGAGCAGGTTCGACGTCAGTTCCCGCGGTTGGAGGGCTTGGCTGGCTCACTCTTGTTCTCCGTCAATCGAGAGTACGCCCCTTCCGACAAGAAGTTGGCAGCAGGGGATGAAGTTGCCTTAATCCCTCCTGTAAGCGGAGGAGTCGATGTTTGAAATCACCGACCAGCCGATATCCTTGGAGCCACTAGTGAATGCCGTGACAAGGTTAAGCTCGGGCGCCATCGCGACCTTCCTCGGCGTCGTGCGAGCGCAGACACGGGGCAGGCAGGTCCGCTACCTGGAATACGAGGCGTATAGGGAGATGGCGATCCCCAAGATGCGGGAGATTGCCGAGGAAATCCGACGGAAGTGGGAGGTGGACGAAATCGCCATGGTGCACCGGATCGGCCATCTGGTGATCGGCGAGGCAAGCGTCGCCATTGCCGTGTCTGCGCCGCATCGACACCAGGCCCTGGCGGCCTGCGGCTATGCCATTGACCGCCTCAAAGAAACCGTTCCGATCTGGAAGAAAGAGGTCT
>JACQEV010000305.1 GCA_016200385.1 Candidatus Methylomirabilota bacterium | reverse complement strand
TCTCTTGTAGCTGCTCTTCCCATAAATTGTCGCTGTCATGCAGGAGCTTCCCGAACTTCAGGGCGGCGATAACATAATCATCGCCCTCCTCTAACCGTCGGCAGAATCTCTCAATATCCTCAAACTGAAGATGAATACCGTAAGGGACCCTAAGTTTAGGCCGGTTAGGCTCCTGCAAAAGCACGAGGAGATCTACGTCACTCCTCGATATCCGCGCACCACGAGCATAAGAACCGATAAGAACCACGACTGAATGCTTTAACAGGCCTGCCTCGCGTAAGACATGAAGCGACAGGGTGAGCGATCTCCGCCAGTTGAATCTTTGGCGTTCCCCGCTCTCCACGGCCATTTTCGTCTTACTCATCTTCGGCAGCATCGATGATTCTTTCGACTTCATCTACGAACTGCTCCAGCTCTGAGGCGAGGTCGTGATCTTCGATCATGACCCGTTCTAAGGACGGAATTCCAGACTCACCGATTCGAGTGGTGGGATCAGCGAGCAGCTTTCAGGATGGCGGCGAAGGCTGCGGGCGTCACGATGGGGGTTCCTTCATACGACGTGAGCGTCAACAGATCCTGATCGCCGCTGACGATGTAGTCGGCCTTCCCCTCTTTGGCGCAGGCGAGGAGATGGTCATCTTCAGGATCGCGGGCGGTACGGGGAATCGTCAGGTGTTCCGGTACAAGGGTAGCCCGGTGCGAGAAGAGCCAGATCAGGCCCGTGATATCCTGGCGCGTGAGGGCATAGACCCGGGCGATCTTGGGAAAGCCGAGAACCCGTTGGATCTCCTGGAGTATGCGGGGTGAGATGAGCAAATCCCACTCCCGGTCTCGCCATGCCTCGAGAAGCTGGAACGGAATGCCTCCTTTGCTGATAATGCCGCTCACGATGACGTTGGTGTCAAGCACCGCCTTAAGCACGCCTTCGGCTCTTGCTCCCCGTCTTTGTTCGCACCTCGGTTCTGGCCTCTGCGACGTCTTTCTGAACTTGGTCGGGGTCTTTGTCCCGGTTCTTGGCCCGGATTCTGTCAAGCACCCTAAAGGGCTCGTTCCAGGCTTTGACCAGGCGGCCGTACCGCTCCACGTCGATCACGGCGACCATCGGCTTGCCTTGTTTCTCGACGATGACAGTGTCTTTCCCGTAGTGGACCTGGCCAAGGACCTCAGCGAAGCGGTCCCTGGCCTCCTTGGCCGACATCTTCTTGACCACAGCACACCTCCTTTGGTTCTAGGTTAAAAATATGCCAAAAGACTCATTCTGTCAAGAATGCCGCACGTGGGAACTATGGTGTACTTCTGGTGCCAGGGCTGTGAGACGAGGGCCGGAGTAAAATAAGCAGCAGTAGGGCTGAGAGAGCGGCGAGGCTTGCCCCAACCGTGAACGCTGGCCCTGCGCCGAATTGCTGGTACAGATACCCCATCAGCAGGCTGCTGGGCAGGGCGGCGATCCCGATGCAGAAGTGGTACACGCCGAACGCTGACGCTTGGCGTTCCGCGGGGACCAGATCGGCGATCAAGGCCCGTTCCACTCCCTCGGTGAGACCAAAGTAGAGACCATAGAATGCAAAGAGGGCCCAGATCTGCCAGGGGTGGCTTGCCGCGCCGAACCCGAGGTAAGCAAGCGCGTAGATTAGCCAGCCGGCAATAATGGCGCCCCGCCTTCCCCGTAGGTCAGAGAGGATACCACCGGGCATTCCCGTTGCCGCCTTGACAACGTGAAAGAACATCCAGAGAAGCGGGAGGTGTGCCACCGCGATCCCGACATCCCGTGCTCGAAGCAGGAGGAAGGCGTCGCTTGAGTTGCCCAAGGTGAACAGAGTGACGACCAGAAGGAAGCGGATCAGTTGTCCATCCAGGCGGGCAGCACGCCGTGGCTTCCTCGAGCCTGCACGCTCGACCTGGACCTCGCTCACCCACAGAACCAGGATGAGGACCGAGAGGAGACCGGGGATCGCGGCGAGCAGGAAGATCGTCCGAAGCCGCTCGCCCAGCATCGCCAGCAGCCCAAAGGCCAGGGCCGGGCCAGCAACGGCCCCTAGGTGGTCCATTGACCGATGGAACCCGTAGGCTCTTCCCCTGATTGCCGCGTCGGTGGATGCGGCAATCAGCGCGTCCCTTGGGGAAGTGCGCAGCCCCTTTCCCAGACGGTCCGCAAACCGGACCGCCAGGACGTGCCAGGGGGCGAGCGCGAAGGCAACGAGAGGTCGGGTGAGGCTGGAAAGGGTGTAGCCGGAGACGACAAGCTCTTTCCGTCGCCCGAGCCGATCGGACAGCCACCCGGAAAACAGCTTTGTGAGGCTGGCGGCGCTCTCGGCAACGCCCTCCACCAGGCCGACGAAAGTCTGCCCGGCCCCGAGGACGCTGGTGAGGAACAGCGGCAGGAGCGGGTAGATCATCTCGGAGCTGACGTCGGTGAGCAGGCTGACCAGCCCGAGGGCGAGGACGTTCCGGCTGAGGCCAAAAACGCTGCTTCTTCTCGGGTCGGTGGTTTGTGCCGGCAATGCTTGCAGCCTCAATCAAGGGTGCGTGCGGGCTGATCTACGTCCTACGCCACCGCTTCGCGTCCACCGTGCTCAAGGAGAACCACTAGTTGATCGATGACCTCTCGGTTGAGCGGAAGATCCCTGAGGGCTGCGACGGTTTTCTGAAGGTCATATGTGCATCGTTTCAGCTCGGCAATCCCATCTTCGATGATCGCGTAACTGGCCTCAGGGATGCCGTCCCGCGGCTGACCCAGGCTTCCCGGGTTAACGACCACCCGCGACCCGATTCCCCGCACCATCGGGAGATGCGTATGCCCCAGGAGGATGAAGTCGGCCTTGACCCCTTCGATCTCTCCGCGTAGCTGGTCGTCGGGGAGGTCGGGTGTGATCTCATATCCGTAAAGCTGGTCTCGGGGCGTGGCATGGATGGCCGCAAAGCGGTATCCGTCAATCTTGAATTCGGCCGATGTGGGGAGCGTTCGCAGCCAGTCGAGATTCTCACTTTCAAGAACGGTTTGGTGATAGGCAAGCGTCGCCTCCGCCAACGCCTTGTTGGGTGGCGCGCACTGACAATCGACATCCAGAGCAAGAGCGTTGTCGTGATTGCCACGGATGGCTACGAATGCGTGCTCCTTGACGAACCTGATGACTTCGTTCGGAGCGGGCCCGTAGCCGACCAGATCACCCAGGCAGATCAGGCAGTCGAATGGCTCCTGTGTGACGGCCTCAAGCGCCGCCAGATTTGCGTGCAGATCAGAGATCACCAGTATTTTCATCTAGTGGTGGCCTCTCGTTTCTCTGGATTCCTCAACTTGGGACTCCTGTCAAAGATGTAATCACGCAGCAATGCGCCAGACATAGCTATTTGACGATCATCACCGTGCAGGGGGACAAACGGCTCAAGTTCTGAGTGGTACCTCCCATGATACGCCCGAAGACGTTGGAATGACCCACGAACCCGACGATCAGCAGATCAAACCGCCCTTCTTTCGCAAAGGTGATGATGGTTTCCACCTCGTGGCCTGGCAGCACCGTCGCGTGGAGGTTCACCCCCTGGAGGGCCGCCTCATCCCAGGCCTCCGTGGTGACTTTCTTGAAGAACGCCTCGACGTCCTGCTTGACCTCTTCGACCTCGCCCACCGTGGCGGCAAAGTAGGGAAGCCCCTCCTCCACAGAAATCGAGTGCAGATCCACGCCTAACCGCTTCGCTAGCTCAATGCCCGTGTGGAGGGCCTTCTTCGAACCCTCAGAACCGTCGAAGGCCACCAGGATCTTCCGGAACATCTACCCCTCCTTCTCCTCGATGACTTGCGGAGGCCCGATGAGAGCCGCCTGCGCCGCTTCCCGCGCGAGCTTCG
>JACQEV010000304.1 GCA_016200385.1 Candidatus Methylomirabilota bacterium | reverse complement strand
TGGAGGACCGGTGAGGAAGCCAGCTCTGATTATTGCCGGTGGCGAAACACCAGTGAATGTTCGAGGCAAGGGTATGGGGGGCAGGATGCAGGAATTCGGTTTGGCCGGGTTACTCCCCATGAGAGATGGGATGACACTCGTTTCCTTTGCCACCGACGGCGTGGATGGGATGACTCCAGAACCAACGGCGGGAGCATTCTGTGATATGGGCACTAAACAGCGAGGCCAGAAGATGGGCCTTGACGTGCACAAATACCTGACCGACAACAATTCATACGCGTACTTTCACCAAGTCGGAGACCATATCATCACCGGGCCAACGGGCACAAACGTTGCCGATCTGACTCTGCTGGCTGTCTATTGATTTGGTCACGCACTTCCCTGCAACATTGACCTTCTGCTACACCTGCTTGTTGCGGGCATCTTCGTGTGGGGATTCATCTGGGAAATCGGGTAAGCACTTGGGAAGAAGAGGCCGTGGAATGCAGGGGAGAGAAACTCGTCTAGATCGGGGAGGAAGGAGGCCCTTCGAGTAGATGCTGCTCCCAGTGCTGCCAACTCAGGAGATCCTCTCCTGAAAGCTTGCATTGTCAGAAGGTGGCCGCCTTCTCGAAATACCCGATGTCAACGCGGCCAACCTGATCCTTACGGGCCTGGTCTGCAACCTTCCTGACCACCATCTGGCGAACGAAGGGAATCGGAATCCTGGCGACACGATGGGCCACCTCGTCGGTGCAGGGAACCGTGGTGCCGGCCAGATACGGCCCGCCGGCCTCCGGCCCAGCAGCGTGTTCGCAGGTCTCAGGAACCAGTTGCTGCAGACGCATGGCCACGAATTGGGTCACCCATTCCTTGATTTGGTCGGAAGCTTCTGAGGCGTCGGGCCGCTGGCGATCGATGCGCTCGAGCAGGCTCGCCATCATCGATTCCACCCGGGTGAGCCGTTCATCGAGCTTGACCAATTGGCTTTCGATTCTCTCTGTCACTGGTCCTCAACACCAGGGTCAAGGGGTTAGGGCTTAGGGTATAGGAGAGCAGTATGAAAAATCAATGCGAACCGCATCCTGAACCCTGTTCCCCTAACCCTCTACCCCATACCCTGTCTCTTAATAGACCGGCGCTAACCAGTGGGAGTATTTCTTCTGTTTTCCCTTCACCACATCGAAATAGAGAGCCTGGATCTTCGCAGTGATCGGCCCGATCCTGCCGTTGCCCAGCGGGCGTTTATCCACCTCGATCATCGGCGAGACTTGGGCACCCGTCCCGCACAGAAATGCCTCGTCGGCCACGTACAGCTCAGTTCTGCCGATGGGTCGTTCGACCGTCTCAATTCCTAGCTCCTCTCGCGCCAGCTCGATGATCGTCTCGCGCGTGATGCCTTCCAGGATATCCTCGGAAAGGGCTGGCGTGATCAACTTCCCGCCCCTGATGAGAAAAATGTTTTCGGCCGATCCTTCGGAGATAAAGCCATTCTCGGTAAGGAAGATCGCCTCATCGTATCCATGTTCTAGCGCTTCGGTCTTGGCCAGAGCGGAGTTGACGTAACCTCCGGTGACCTTGCAGCGGGCCGGAATGGTGTTATCGTTGATCCGGCGCCAGGAGGAGAAACCGACCTTGATCCCGCTCGACACATCGATATAGTCCCCAAGCGGGATCGTGTACATGGCAAAGCCGGTTGGATAGCCGACAAACTTCGGCCCAAGCCCATCTGAATCGACATAGGCGATAGGCCGGATATAGGTGTCGGTCTCGGGATGGTTCTTCCTGAGCAATTCGGTTGCAATCTCCGACAACTCCTTCTCATCCTTGCCGATGTTGAGTTTGAGGACTCGGCAGTTCCTGAGCATCCGGCAGAAATGTTCCACTAGCCTGAAGACGTAGAGCTGCCTTCCTTGGGGGTTCCAATAGGCGCGGATCCCCTCGAATATCCCCGTCCCGTACTGAAAAGTATTGTTCTGGATGCTGATCTTGGCTTGATCAACCGGAACGAACTGGCCTTTGAGATAGGCGTACGTCATTCTGCTGTTCCCCTTTATGCGGTCCCTAGAAATACGCGCTGAACCTAGCCGGATTCGAGCAAAAAGTCAATAAGTTTCACTGCACCGTGGCGCGGAAAATAGGTCAATCACGAGCAAGAGGCTTTGTCTGCGCGCTCTGGAGCTTTTGCTGCCCGAATGGCCTTTCGGCGAAGGCGATGCACGGCCGGGGAATGACCTTGACAATTCCCAGGTGGAACGGTATTTTTGGGCAGTTTCTGTAGATCATGGCCAATACAAGCCAATATAAGAGGGACGGGATGGGTGCGAAGATCCTGGTGGTTGATGACAGCAATACGATGCAGACCGCGGTCCAGCTCACCTTCAGCCGTGAAGAAATGGAGCTGATCCCCGCCAGAAGCGGAGAAGAGGCGATCCGAAAGGCAAAGGAGGTGGCCCCGGACTTGATGCTGATTGATACCGTCCTGCCGGACGCAAGCGGTTACGAGGTCTGCCGGACCCTCAAGGCCGATCCTGCCATGCGAGATGTCCCCGTCATCATGTTGACAGGTGCGTTTGAGGCTCCGGATGGTCCAATGGTCCAGACGGTCGGCGCAAACGATTTCATTGCGAAACCCTTCGAATCACAGGCACTGATCGCAAAAGTCAAACAGATCCTGGATTCGCGGCCTATGCGCCTTCCAACGCCCGCCAATATCGAGTTCGAGAGGGGCCCAGCGTGGGAAGGGCCTCGTAGCTCATATCTTGAGGAAGCGGGGTCGCCCTTGCTGGAGGTAGAGCCACCCCTTGTTTTTTCCCTTCCCCCCCCTACGATCCTACCCCCGGTCACAAGTCAGGAGGGGCCGACCCCGTTTTCGGGCGAGTTAGCTCCGGCTGCGGTTCCCGAACCGGTCGTAGTCGTCCCAACCGAGTTTCCGGAACAATTGCTCGAGCAAGCAGTCACGCAGGCTGCGGAGCAGGCTTTCACACACGTGGCCAAGGAAGTTACGGAGAAGCTGGTGGAGCGGATCGAGCAGATCGTTCGGGAGGTCGTCCCGGCGCTTGCAGAGGGTCTGATCCTCAAGGAGATCGACCGAATCAAGGCGTCGATCGAAGAAAAAACTGCTGAGTGAACTAAGGAGGGGCACAAAAGCGGGGAGAGGAGCTGGAGCGGCCTTCCGGCCCTGATCCCCGTTTCTTGGTTTCACGCCGATGCCACGTCAATTAACTTCACCT
>JACQEV010000303.1 GCA_016200385.1 Candidatus Methylomirabilota bacterium | reverse complement strand
CCAGGCGGGATTGCAGTATCAAATCGACGAAGCGGGCGGTGCCTTCTACGGGCCGAAGATCGACCTGAGGGTCAAGGACGCCCTGGGCCGCTCCTGGCAGTGCACGACGGTCCAATTCGACTTCAACTTGCCAGAGCGCTTCAACATCACCTATGTCGGGGAGGACAACCGGCCGCATCGGCCCTTCATGGTCCACCGGGCGCTTCTCGGATCACTGGAGCGATTCTTCGGGGTATTGATCGAGCATCACGCAGGCGCCTTCCCAACCTGGCTCGCGCCGTTGCAGGCGCGAGTGGTGCCGGTGGCAGACCGCTTCCAGCCTTACGCCCATCAGATCGTTGATCGACTGAAAGCGACAGGGGTGCGCGCCGAAGTGGATCTCCGCAACGAAAAGGTTGGCTACAAGGTTCGGGACGCCGAGGTCCAGAAGATCCCCTACATCCTCGTCGTAGGAGAGAAGGAGGCCGAGATAGGTACCGTTTCGGTGCGGAAACACGGCGGGCAAGACTTGGGTGTCATGCCGATTGATGAATTTCTCGCGACTATCCGAGAGGAACTGAAGCCATCTCTTGCAGTTGCCGCGATGGCTCAACGTGAAGGAGGGCGCATCCATCAGTAAACCTGCCAGGGTCAACGAGCGGATTCGAATCAAAGAGGTAAGGGTGATTAACCCGGATGGGGAGCAAATGGGCATCTTGCCGATTCAGGAAGCCCTCGAGGCCGCCAAGAGCTTCTCGCTTGATCTGGTGGAGGTCGCGCCGGAGGCCAGGCCGCCCGTCTGCCGGATCATGGATTATGGGAAATATCGGTACGAGCAGAGCAAGAAGTCGCGCGAGGCCAAGAAGAAACAGACGATCATTCAGGTGAAAGAGGTCAAGCTCCGGCCCAAGACCGAAGATCACGATTTCCAATTCAAGGCTAAACACGCCGAGCGATTTCTGAAGGAAGGGAATAAGACAAAGGTGACGATGATGTTCCGAGGGCGAGAGATGGTCCACCTTGATCGCGGTAGGGTGCAGTTGGACCGCTTCGCCGAGGCACTCAAGGAAGTGGCGATGATCGAGCAGCACCCCAGGCTGGAGGGCCGGAACATGGTCATGATCCTGGCCCCCAAGCATTGACAAAGAGGAGGGGCAGTGCCGAAGATCAAAACGTTGAAAGGGGCGGCTAAGCGGTTCAAGGTGACAGGGACGGGGAAGATTCGGCGCCACAAGTCTTCCAAGAGCCACCTTCTGACCGGCAAGCCAAAGCGGCGAAAGCGGAATCTGCGCAAGCCTGCCCTGGTGTCCAAAGCAGATACTGCGCGGATGAGACGTCTGATCCCGTATTCGTGATGGTCAAGTGGCTTTTGTATGAGGGCAGTAGGGCCATTGGGCGACTCTAGAAAGCAGGGAGAAGAGGATGCCACGAGCAAAAGGCGGATTCAAAACACGGCGGCGCAGGAACAGAGTTCTGAAGGAAGCTGAGGGCTACTGGGGAAAGCGAAGCAAGGCGTACCGGAGCGCCCAGGAGGCTGTCGATCGGGCCAAAAAGTACGCCTATCGCGACCGCAAGGCCCGCAAGCGGGATTTCCGTAGCCTGTGGATCATGCGGATCAATGCGGCAGCTCGCCTGCTTGGCCTGTCCTATAGTGCTCTGATGGGCGGCCTCAAGAAGGCTGGCGTGAGCATCGATCGGAAGGTTCTCGCCGATCTGGCCATCCAGGACCAGGCGGCGTTCACCAAACTGGCGGAGACGGCCCGAGGGCACCTGGCGGCCTGAGCAGCACGCGATTTCGGCTTGAGGCAAGGCATGCCCCGACCCTGTCGGGGCTTCTTGTTCTTGGTGTGGAGGGTGGGTGGAGGCATTGCGAAAGGAGCTGGAGACTCTTCAGGCCGAAGCCCTCGAGCTGGTCAAGAAGAGCGTCGATGCTGCCCAGCTCGAGAAGGTCCGCGTCTCTTTTCTCGGCCGCAAGGCCCGACTCACAGCAATTCTTCGCCAATTGCCTACCGTGCCCCCCGAGGAGCGTCCAGTGGTCGGGCAACTGGCCAACACGGTCAAGAGGGCTATCGAGGAGGGTATCGAAGCGCGCCGGGCAGCCCTCGGGTCGATTCCCAGCGACGAGATTCTCCGAAAAGACCAGATCGACGTCACCCTTCCCGGGCGGCGGCCGAGCCTGGGCCGCCTGCACCCCCTGACGCAGATCATCCGCGAGATCTGCGGGGTGTTCGTGGAGATGGGCTTCGCCGTCATGGAGGGGCCTGAGGTCGAGTGGGATTACTATAACTTCGAGGCCCTGAATATCCCGGAGGATCATCCGGCCAGGGACATGTGGGATACCTTCTGGATCGATCCGGCGAGCGCGCGGACCAGCACGCCGATGCTGCTGAGGACCCACACCTCTCCGATGCAGATTCGCATCATGGAACAGACCCGGCCGCCAGTCCGAGTCGTCGTTCCAGGCAAGTGTTATCGCTACGAGGCGGTGGACGCCAGCCACGAGAGCCAGTTTGACCAAGTCGAGGGGCTGGCTGTTGACGAGCAGATCACCTTCGCCGATCTCAAAGGGACACTGCATACCTTCGCCCGTCGCCTCTTCGGCAAGGACCGCAAGACGCGCTTTCGGTGCGACTATTTTCCTTTCGTCGAGCCGGGGGTGGACATGTCGATTGATTGTTTCCTCTGCAAGGGCACCGGATGCCGCCTGTGCAAGGACACCGGTTGGCTGGAGATTCTGGGCGCCGGGATGGTTCACCCGAATGTCCTGGCGCGCGTCGGATACGATCCGGCGCGATACACCGGCTTCGCCTTTGGACTTGGCCCCGCGCGCGTCGCGATGCTCAAGTACGGCATTGAAGATATCCGCTTCTTTCATGGCAACGACCTTCGGTTCCTCCGCCAGTTTCCCTGAGACGTGTCGTTGTGTTGTACGATCTGCTTCCCTCTCGCTTCCGCTGATTGTGAAGATGAATGCCTTATCGCATGGCAAGCTGACAGCGATTGTTCTGGAGCGAGATGCTGCTTGGCGGGGGCGCCGTGTCCCCATGAACACCGCGAACCCCTTTCAGACGGAAGAGTCGTGAAAGTTTCCCTGAAGTGGCTGGCTGAATACGTGGATCTGGTTTTGCCCGTCAAGGAGCTGGCTCATCTCTTGACCATGTCGGGAACCGAGGTGGGCGGGATCCAAGAACGCGGCAACGGCTGGACGGGAATCGTGGTTGCTCGCGTCGAAGCCCTTGCCCGGCATCCGACAGCCGAGTCACTCACCCTCGCGACGGTAGGGTTGCCCGGCGAGCGCGTGACTGTCGTCACCGGCGCCCCGAACCTCAGGGTGGGCAACAAGGTTCCGTATGCGCCGGTCGGCGGCCGCCTCACGGACGCCCACACCGGCAAGGAGGCGGTGGTGGAGGTGGCCAATGTCCGGGGAGTGGAGTCGCGAGGCGTGCTCTGTTCCGAGAAGGAGTTGGGTCTCTCGGAGGCCCACGAGGGAGTCCTGATTCTCCCGGCTGAGGCTAGGGTGGGCCAACCGCTGGCCGCGGTGTTGGGGGACACCGTTCTTGACCTCGAAATCACGCCAAATCGACCCGACTGTCTGGGGGTGCTGGGGGTTGCTCGCGAGGTGGCTGCCCTTACTGAGCAGCGACTCCGTGTGCCCGACCTCGCGTACCAAGAGGCAGGGCCTGATGTCAGGGGACTGGCACAGGTCGAGATCCTCGTACCAGGCCTGTGCCCTCGATACAGCGCATCGGTGATCCAGGGGGTCGCGGTTGGGCCATCCCCCTCCTGGCTTCAGGCGCGCCTCGCCGCCGCCGGGGTGCGGCCGATCAATAATATCGTGGATATCACCAACTATGTCATGCTCGAGTACGGGCAGCCCTTGCATGCCTTCGACTACGACGCGCTCCTGGGCAGGCGGATCGTGGTGCGGCAATTCACGTCTGGCGAATCCCTCCGGACGCTGGATGGCATCGTGCGACCACTTGAGCCAGGGATGCTGGTGATTGCCGATGCGGAGCGCCCGGCGGCGCTCGCCGGCATCATGGGTGGATCGGAGACGGAGGTGACCGGGCGGACGACGAACGTACTGCTTGAATCGGCCAACTTCGATCCAGTGTCCATCCGCCGGAGTTGTCGCGCGTTGAGACTCAGAACCGAGGCGTCTTCCCGTTTCGACAAAGGGCTGTCGCCGGCGATCACCACCCTTGCGCTGAGACGTGCGACTAAACTTATCGTGGAGTCGTGTGGAGGCAGGGCCGCGCACGGCGTGTTGGATGTCTATCCCTTGCCGCGAGACCCCATCGAGCTCAGGCTCACCCCGGTGGAGCTTCGTCGCGTGTTGGGCATTGAATTGACGCCGGCTGAGACGCGAAGCGTGCTGAGCCGTCTCGGATGTGTCTGCCGGGAAGATGGACGAGCTCTTCTTGTCACGTCGCCGGAGCACAGAAGCGACATTCGGATCCCCGCCGATCTCGTGGAGGAGGTGGCGCGCCTGATCGGGTACGACCGGATTCCGGAAACGACGATGGCTGGTCACCTGCCGGAACACGCCCCTCAGCCGATGCGTGGCCTCATCGAGCGGCTCAAAGACCTGCTGAGTGGCTGCGGCCTGCAAGAGGTGATCACCTACTCGCTTGTCGGTCGTCTGCTCCTCGGCAAGACACACCCCGAAGCCGAGCCTGGCCCCATTGATGCCCTGCGACTGGCGAACCCGATGACCCCCGATCAGGAGATGCTCCGGACATCGCTCCTACCCAGTCTCTTGGAGTGTGTCGCCACCAATCTTCGCCCGGACGAGCCCGGTCTCTGCCTGTTCGAGATCGGTTGCGTTTATCTCCCGCGCGAAGCAGAGCTGCCGGAGGAGCGAGAGATACTGGTCATGGCCATGGCGGGGCCCAGATGGCAGAGGCAATGGAACGAGGCGCCTGCAGAACTGGATTTCTACGATCTCAAGGGCGCCGTGGAAGAGGTACTCGCTCGCCTGAATCTCCAGGGGACGCGTTTCAACCGCATCGCGGAGCAGGGGCTCTTTCATCCCGGCCGAACGGCCGCCATCGACTGGAAGGATGTTCGACTCGGCCTGATGGGGGAGCTCCACCCGGCAGTAGCACGCAACTGTGAGATCCGGGTACCAGTCTTCCTGGCGGAATTCGACCTGGAGCAACTTCTGAACGCGGTTGGAGTCGATTTCTTGCGGATCGAGCCGCCGCCCCGCTTTCCCGCAGTGCGAAGGGACCTGGCGCTGGTGGTGGAGGAGCGTGTCCCAGCCTCCGAGCTGCTGGAAGTGATCCGCCAAGCCGGCGCTCCCCTCCTCGCCGGGGTGGAGCTTTTCGATCTGTTCCGTGGCCATGGCCTGCCGCCAGGCCACAAATCCTGCGGCGTCGCGCTCATCTTCCGTTCCCCCGAGCGGACTCTCACCGATGCCGAAGTGGCCGACATCGAGGCCCATATTCTCGAGCAGCTGGGGGCAGTGATTGGGGCGCGCTTACGTGGATAATTTTCGCTTTACAAGGTTGAGTCGCTTTGATAGGCTCTCAGCCGAAGAGCCATGAACCAGCCGAAGCTGATATTCGAGCGCCCTTCAGACCAAGGCCGAGCAATGATCGAGGAAAAGCTGAAGGTGCTGGAAGGTCGAGTGAAAGCGGTTGTTGCGCTCGTGGAGAAGGTGAAGGAAGAGAAGGCGCTCTTGGAGCAGCGGGTGGAGGAGCTGCAGGGCGTCATCAAAGAGCGGGCCGATCGGATGAAAGCACTCGAGGCCGGGCGAAAGAAGGATCAGCAGCAGCTCGGTCGGATATTGGAGGAACGTGAGGAGGTTCGGCT
>JACQEV010000316.1 GCA_016200385.1 Candidatus Methylomirabilota bacterium | reverse complement strand
GGCAGCCAGCGGGCCACCAACGAGGGACGCACCACGCCTTCCGCCACCGCCTCGTGAATCTCCTTCGGATGGTCGCCCGCCTCGGGGAGATAACGGTCCAGGGCCTCGTCAACCAGGAGCCGCCTTTCCTCCAGGTACCGCCCCAGCGCCTCCGGCGTCAAGGAAGCCCCCTCATGGCTCCTCCTCGTCCTCCTCCTCACCTTCGACGGGGCTCAGGTCTGGCCCTTCGACAGGGCCCAGGGCAGGGAAGGGGCGCTCTTCAAATCCGCCCGAGGCAGGCTCCGCGCTCCGCACCAGGATGTTGACCCGCCGTTCTGCCTCGCTCAACCGCTGTGAGCAGAGCTTGGTCAATCGAATCCCCTCCTCGAAGATCGAGAGGGCCTCCTCAAGGGGGAGGTCTCCGATCTCAAGGCGGGAAACGATCGCCTCGAGCTGCTTGAGCGCCTCTTCGAATCGGACTTCCTCCATCTCCGCTCCTACCCCTCCTCGTGCCGGTCCAATTAACTTCGCCTAGCGGCGTTGCTTGCCCCTAGGGCACTCCCTGCGACGTACCTGACCCCGTACGCCTCGGTCGGCCTAGGGGGCAGCGCCTTGCTATGCTCGTTTCTAGGCCCGGCACAGTGGTCACCAACCGCAAGGCAATCAGTTGGCGGACGCTCTACGCTTCGATCTCGCGGACGCCGCAATGCAGCCTTCCGCGGTGCAGGCGCACTTCGACCTCATCGCCGGCCGCCAGCCCGGCGCTGTCCTTCACGATCTCTCGGCCTGGCAACAGCAGGCAGATGCTGTAGCCGCGACTGAGAATGGCCAGCGGGCTCAGAGAGTCGAGCTTCCCCGCGGCGGCCTCAAGCTGGCCAGTCAACACCATCAGCCGTCGATCGGCCCAGGCGGTCATGTCCTTCCAGAGCTCCGTCAGGTGACGGCGCTGCATGCGGATCCGCTCCATCGGATTGAGCAGCCGCAGATGACGGTCCAGCCCGGCTATCCGCGCCACGAGGGCATGCAGTCTGGACCGCACGACTCCGGTCATCCGCGCCTGAAGGTCGTCCAGTCGCTGTGCCAGCTCATCTTTCTTCGCGATGACCATTTCTGCAGCCGCAGATGGCGTGGGCGCGCGAAGATCAGCCACGAAATCGGCGATGGTGTAATCGACCTCATGGCCGACGGCCGATATGACCGGGATCTTGGAGCCGGCGATCGCCCTCGCCACACTCTCCTCGTTGAAGGCCCAGAGATCCTCGATCGAGCCTCCGCCGCGGGCGACGATCAAGACGTCCAGCCCACCGCGCCGGTTCAGCTCGCGAACGGCATCGACGATCTCCGGAGCCGCCCCGTCCCCCTGAACGGTGACCGGGTAGATCAGCACATCGACACCGGCGAAGCGGCGGCGAAGCACGTGCAGGATGTCGCGGATGGCCGCGCCAGTGGGCGAGGTGATCACGCCGATCCGCCTCGGCAACATCGGGATCGGCCGCTTTCGCGCCTCGTCGAACAGCCCCTCGGCCTGAAGCTTTTTCTTGAGTTGCTCAAAGGCGAGCTGCAAGGCGCCGAGGCCCTTCGGCTCCATATACTCCACCACCACCTGATAGTCACCCCGGCGCTCGTAGACGCTGAGTACACCGTACACCAGGACAGCCAGGCCATCCTGCGGCTTGAACCTGAGATTCCGGTTCTGCATCCGGAACATCACCCCGCGGATCTGGCTCTCCTGATCCTTCAGCGTGAAATAGAGATGCCCTGATGAATGATGGTGGAAATTGGAGACCTCCCCCTCCACCCAGACCCCCGAGAAGGAGTCCTCGAGAAGGACGCGAATCTCCGAGGTGAGATCGCTGACCGTGTAGATTTTCGGCGGCTGGACGGCTGCCATGGGGGTTTCTTAACACACGCCCCCTGCTTTGTCAAACCCTTTCCCCCCGCGCCGAAACGGCTGTTTGCGGGCTTCCGCCTCCGCTGGAGCCCGCGTGGGACGAGGATCCTAAAGCGCCGCCCGAGGCACAATACGAGGCGATCCCCGCGTGGTCGCGACCTCGATGCTGTCCCCATCGGTAGAGACGGTGACCGCCCCGTCCCGGTCGGTCCTGTACAGGTCGATGCCGCTGCCACGATACCGCTCCAGCGTCTCCCGATGCGGATGCCTGAACCGGTTCCGGTACCCGGCGGAGACGACAGCCACACTGGGTCTCACCCGCTCCAGGAATGGCAGGCCGCTGCTCGTCCTACCGCCATGGTGAGGCACCTTCAACACCTGCGCCGACAGGTCAGCCTCTCGCTCGAGCAGGAGGCGCTCGGCCTCGTCCTCGATGTCACCCGGCAACAAGAACCTGACGTTGCCGTACCGGAGCGCGATCACCAGCGAGTTGCTGTTGACGTCCGAAAAGTGTCCGCGCGGCGAGCCGCGCAGCAGGTCTGTCGGGGGATGGAGCACCGCAATCTGGACCGGATCGAACTCCGACGTCCGATACCCTGCCTCGTAGATCTTGTGCGGGATCCGCTTGTCGCGCAGGACTTCCTCGAACCAGAGGTACGTCATGTTGGTGACCCGTTGGCCGCCATCCCAGACCTGCCCGACCGGGAAGTGACGGAGGACCGCCATCAAGCCGTTCAGGTGATCCGGATGCGGGTGGGAGAGGAGCACCAGGTCCAGGTGGCCGATCCAGCGGGAGAGCAGGAACGGGACCACCACCTGCTCCCCGATGTCGAATCGATCGTCGAAAAGCCCGCCACCGTCGATGAGGATGGCCCGCCGTCCCGGAAGTTCCACGACAATCGCGTCGCCCTGACCGACGTCGAGGACCGTCATCCGCACCCGGCCGTCCCGAGGGATGGGACCCAACCGAGCAGCGACCAGGATGACAATGGCCAGCGCGGCCGAAAGGGAGAACCATCGCAGCCAGCGCCGTCCCTGCGAGAGAACGCCGGCTCCCAGGGCAAGGTAGTAACAGACAACTATCGGCATGGTCGGGGAGAAGAGTCGGACCGATGCAAACGGCCACTGGGCAAACCATTCGGCGACGTCCACCAGCAGATCGATCAGCAACCCGATGAGCGCCGCGAAGAGACCGAGTGACCGTGGGGTGACCGTGGCCAGAAGGGCGAAGAGCATCCCCGCGCCGGTGAGCAGCCCGCTCAAGGGCACGATCAGGAGGTTGGCCAGGATGCCGACGGGCGAGATCCGATGGAAGGTCGAGGCGAGAATCGGCGCGGTCCCGAGGAAGGCGGCGACCGACAAGACGAATGAGGCTGCCCCCCATCGCCATGGCGCCGGCAGCCGAGCTAGTGGCACCCGATCGACTGCTGCCAAGATGGCCCAGGTGGCGACGAAGGTGAGCTGAAAGCCGACATCGAACAGAAAGAGCGGCTGCCAGAGAAGAAGCAGCAGGGCGGAGAGG
>JACQEV010000283.1 GCA_016200385.1 Candidatus Methylomirabilota bacterium | reverse complement strand
TCCAGCCTGAAGCCAAAGGCCTTGATCGAGAGCAGGAGCGCACCAAGCACGAGGAGGTGCGCCCGCGCGAGGCGGGCGATGATCGGCCCCCGGGCCGTGATCTGAATTCCCCTGTAGAGGAGATAGGTCAGGGCGGTCAGGAGAAAGACGATGCCGAAGGAGCTGATCAGCCAACTGTAGAGGAAGGAGAGGAAGGGCAGCCGGAAGACATAGAAGCCGACGTCTTTCTGAAAGATCGGATCCTGGACGCCGAATGGGAGGGCGTTGGAGAAGCGGAGGTAACTCTCCCACTCGCTGGATGCCTGGAATGCCGATATCACCCCAAGCGCGAGAGCGCCGGGGATCAAGAGCCGTCGGAAGTACGGTTCGATCACCAGGCGGCTCGGGAGGCCGAAGCGGTCTTCCACCTCGAGCAGGACATCGGTGGCGGTGAATCGGCTGGCCAGGTAGAGGTTGATGTAGACGAGGACCGCAAAAGCCAGGCCGGAGGCAACGGCCAGCAGAAGCTGTGTTGTGAGGATCGTCAGGAAGACCGAGGGGAGCTTGACCTCCTGGAACCAGAGCCAGTCAGCGTAGAGGGGAACCGTTTGACTCCCCAGGACAAAGACGACCAGCAGGATCAGCAGGAGGGCGATCGGCCTGCCTTTTAACTCTCCGGTGGTGCCACTGTGTCGCGCCATGACTTCTCCCCTATTTTGGCGATTAGCGATGTGTGTGTAAGACTATCAAATGAGCGCTAGGGCTCGCCCGGCCTCGCCCAGGACAGTCAGGGCGAGATCGAGGTCTTCTTTACTGTGTGAGGCCGTCAGCGTCAGCCGGATCCGTTCAGTCCCGCGCGGGACGGACGGGTAGCGGATTCCCTGGGCAAAGACGCCGTGCTCCAGGAGCTCCTGGCAGAAGCGCATGGTGAGCCGGTTCTCTCCCACCATCAGGGGGATGATATGGGTCGCGCTCTGGTTGAGATGAAACCCAGCCTCTCTGAGGCCCGCTCTGAGGTACCGGGTGTTGTCCCACAGACGCTGCCGTCGCTCAGGTTCTTCCTCCGCCACGGCGAGCGCCTCGAGCACGGTCGCCAGGACTGCGGGCGGCATCGCGCAACTGAAGATGAAGCTTCTCGCCCGATTGATCAGATATTCGATGAGCGTCCGGCTGCCGACCACATACGCACCGAAGCCGCCGAGGGCCTTGGCGAGGCTGCCGGTCTCGATGTCGATCCGGCCCAACACGCCCGTCGCCTCAGCCGTCCCGCGCCCGGCCTCGCCCAACACGCCCGTTCCGTGGGAGTCGTCCACCATGGTCATGCAGCCGTAGCGTTCAGCCAGACCCACGATGTCAGCCAGGGGTGCAAGGTCCCCGTCCATGCTATACAGGCCATCGACGACGATGAGTTTTCTCCTGGCGGAGGCTTCTCTCTGTAAGAGACTCTCGAGGGCGGCGAGGTCATTGTGAGGAAAAACTTTGACCTGCGCTCCCGACAGGCGGCAGCCGTCGATGATGCTGGCGTGGTTCAACTCATCGCTGAACGCGATGTCCTGCGAATCCATCAGGGCGGAGATCACGCCGAGGTTGGCCTGGTACCCGGTGCTGAAGACCAGCGCGGCCTCGGTCTGTTTGAAGCGCGCGAGCCGATTCTCCAGTTGCGGGTACAGGTCATGATTTCCCGAGACCAGACGGGCGGCGGAGGCGCTGCAGCCATACCGATCGATCGCCCGACGAGCCGCCTCCTTGAGTCGCGGGTGTGAGGCCAGGCCAAGGTAGTCGCTTCCGGCAAGGACGATCGTATCTCTGCCGTCCACACGCATCCTGGGGCCTTGCGCGCCCTCGATCTGGCGGAGCCATCGGTACAGGCCGTCGGCCCTGAGTGCATCCAGCTCCCTCTCCAATGGCGCCGTCACCCTCTCGTGCACATCCGATCCTTCACGCGTCGGAATCATGATTCACCTCGTCCCCTGCGTATTCTAATGGTGGCACGCATTATAAACGTAGCTTGGGAGGAGAGCAACCGGAATTCTCCTTGCTTGGGGATGGCATTGCGAGGCCGACCCATTCAGCCGAAGCAATCTGAAGATTCGCGAGAGGTGCTTCATGAGTCCCTGGCGGGTGGAAAAACATCTTGAATGAGGCGAGAAGGGCGTGATAGGCTGCGAATAATTCAATCAGGCCCGTGAGGTTGGATGGCCTCGTCACGTAAAGAGGGAAAGGAGGAACGCCATGCCGGAGACAAGGGTGGGCCACGTGAAGGAGTACTTCGCCAAAGTTGGGGTGGCTGGGATCGAGATCACCGAGGGTCATTTATCGGTGGGGGACACGATTCACATCAAGGGCCACACGACCGATCTGACCCAGCGCGTGGAGACAGTGCAGCTTGAGCATGTGCCGCTCGAGCGAGCCACGCCAGGACAGCTCGTCGGGATCAAGGTCCGCGAACGCGTCCGCCCGCACGATCAGGTTTTCAAAGTGACAGAGTAGGGACCAGACCTGGAGTTGATGCGATTTCTCACTGTCAATCTGGACGGCGCGGCTCGTGCGTTGTGCGACCCACGACTCGATCTAAAGGACTTGACTTTCTTGTTTGATTCGTTAAGTATGTGAGGACTTACTTTCTCCTTTGTTCGCCTTGAAGACCTTGTCCACGCCGTAATCCCGAAGGAGCAGCATGAGAGAACGTCTCAGCGGAGAAGAGCGGCGGCGGCAGATCGTCGAGACGGCTGTCGACCTGTTTTCGCGGAAAGGATTCAGAGGGACCACGACGCGCGAGATTGCAGAGGCCGCCGGCATCAGTGAGGCGATGATCTTCAAGCACTTCGCGACCAAGCGGGAGCTGTATTCCGCGATCATCGAGGTCAAGTCTGAGACAGAACAACTGCTGGCGAGCGCAGCGAAGGCCGCCCGGGGAACACATGACGCGGAAGTGCTTCGTGCCGTAGGTTTAAAAATGCTGGAGCAGACCGAGCGAGACCCGAGCCTCATGCGGTTGCTCCTGTTCAGCGCGCTTGAAGGCCACGAGTTGTCGGAGATCTTCTTCGAATCGCGAGTCAGGCGGTTACACGAATTCCTGAGCAGCTACATTCGGAAAGGGGTCGAGGAGGGCCGGTTCCGGCCAGTCGATTCCCTCATTGTGGCGCGTGGGTTCATCGGGATGGTTGTCCATTACTTGCTGATTCACGAGGTGTTCGGGGTGAAGCGTCCCCCCCGCGCTTCGCCGGAAGAGGTGGTGGAGCTTTTCGTGTCGATTTTCCTCAAAGGGATCCAACGTTGAGCGAGGGGGGGAGGGAGGGAGCGGTTAGTGCCGTTCCAACTCTTTGTGCCCAAATGGTGACGCCAGGCAAAGCGATGATCCCCAGCAGCGCACCTGCCGGCGAGTAGCCGGATCACGTTGGAACGGCATTAGCGGGGTCAAGATGGAGCTGACGAGGCGCCGCGAAATCATGGCGATGCTTCGGGAGCGAGAGTGGACCCTCGACGAACTGGCCAGGAACTTCGTGGTGTCCAAGAAAGTCATCATCAACGACCTCGAGCATATCGCCCGTTCGGTCCCCAGACCGACCCGCCTCCAGATCCACCCGCCAACCTGCGAAAGCTGTGGCTTTCGCTTTAAGGATCGAGCGAAGTTCAACGATCCTTCTCGTTGTCCACGGTGCAAAAACTAGCATCTCCGCGCGCAGCGGTTCCAGATCGCCTGATCCTCTCTGTCGCGCAAGTCTCTCGTCATTGCGAGCACATTCACGGAGCCTGCACTGAGGGAAACGAATGTGTTCAGTGTAAACTCCGCGACGCAATCTTCACAAAAACCCTTTGCCATCGCAGTGTGAGGTTCTATACTTTTATCGAAAGCGAGGAGACAGAGCTTGCCCTGCTCGCCAAGGGGCGCAGCAAGCGGCGCCCCTACGTAGCTGCTGGCTGCTCCCTTTCTTCTCCACACGCTGAAAGGTGCGGAGCACAGGAGTAACGAAGCACAGTGCGGACTCAACCGTCGAAGGAGCTCGAAACTTTCCCGAATCCTGAACTTGGGCGCGACTACGAGATCCAGATGACCTGCCCCGAGTTCACCTGTCTCTGCCCAAGGACAGGCCAGCCAGACTTTGCGACCCTTACGCTGACCTATGTGCCGGACCGCCTGTGCATTGAGCTGAAGTCGCTCAAACTTTACCTTTGGTCATTCCGGAATGAAGGCCACTTTCACGAGGCGGTCACAAACCGGATCCTGGACGATCTGGTGAAGGCGTGCCGGCCCCGGTCCATAAAGTTGGTGGCTGACTTCTATGTCCGTGGCGGCATTCACACGGTGATCACCGTCACTCACCAAGCGAACGACCAGGAGACAGCGAAGCACTAGTGCCGTTCCAACTATTTGAGTCGAAACAGCGAGCCTTCGGTGAAAGAGACGTATGTGTTGCATACCTCTCTGCTATTGAC
>JACQEV010000011.1 GCA_016200385.1 Candidatus Methylomirabilota bacterium | reverse complement strand
CGGAATACGTGTTTACGGATCTCTCTAATCACTTCTTCTTAAAGGCCGAGGAAAAGTTCCGGGAGTATCCCTTCATCAAGTACCAGCGTTTAGATATCGAGGCCGATCCGTGTGAGCAAGGGTTTGAGGCGCATTCGTTCGACCTCATCCTGGCGTCTCATGTCCTGCACGCAACGGCCGACCTGCGCCAAACCCTCAAGAACATCAGTCGGCTCTTGGCGTCGGAGGGCATGCTCGTGCTGGTGGAGGAGGTTGAGCCTGTTCGCTGGGTTGAGTTCGTATTCGGTTTGATGGAGGGCTGGTGGAGGTATTCCGACCGGGACCTGCGACCATTCTCCCATCCACTGTTGCCGCTTGGACAATGGCGAGAACTGCTTGAGGAGGTCGGTTTTACGGACGGTTGCGAAGTGTCGGGCAGAAAAGAACACGAGATAAAGAGCGCCGTCATGGTGGCACGGGGCGCACGGTTCGGGCAAGACGAGTCCCCTGAAGAACCGGCAGAATCTGCTGGTTCCGAATCGGTCGGAGAGGGGAGTTGGATGATCTTCGCGGATCGCGGCGGCCGCGGGCATACGTTGGCGAAGCATCTGAGGTCGCGCGGCGAGCGATGCGCGATGATCTTTCACGGGGACGCGTATCAGCGCTTCGATCAAGAGCAATTTCAGATCTCCGCCCGACGCCCTGAAGACTTCCGGCAGGTTCTGCAGGATGTGATTGGAGGAAATCAGCCTGCCTGCCGAGGTGTTGTCCACCTCTGGAACCTCGATGCGCCAGCCGAGGAGGAAACCACAGCGGAGTCCATCAACGAGGCTCTCGTAACCGGTTGTCTGAGCGTCGTACACTTGGCGCAGGCGTCGAATGAGATTGATATGGCAGAGGTCCCTCGTCTGTGGCTGGTCACGGGGGGAGCCCAATCGGTTGGAAAAGAAGCAGAAGCCACGTCAGTGACGCAAGCCGCCGTATGGGGTCTTGGGCGGGTGATCGTCAACGAAGTTCCGAAACTCCGTACCACAATGGTGGATCTGAGTGCCGCTGCTACAGACGAGGAGATATGCGCGCTTCGCGAGGAGTTGTTCGTGAACGACCAGGAAGACGAGATCGCTTTGCGCGGCGATGCGCGATACGTCCATCGCTTGCAGCAGAGTGCCGAGTGGGGGGGGTCTTGGAGAGCACGTGATGCCGCCCGCGCGGAAACCGAGCCCTTCCGCCTCGAGACGTCGAAATTCGGCGTTCTTGACAAATTGACATTACGTGCAACCCGGCGCCGCCCACCCCGCGGCGTCGAAGTCGAAATTCGGGTGGTGGCGGCAGGGCTAAACTTCAGCGACGTCATGAAAGCTCTCGGCATCTACCCGGAGTTGCCTGGCGGTCCGGTGCCTCTCGGCATCGAGTGCGCAGGAAAAATCTCCGCTGTGGGTCCTGACGTCGAGGCTTACAACGTAGGAGACGAGGTGATCGCGATTGCACCGTTCAGCTTTGGTGCATATGTGATGACGGTTGCCCCACTCGTGGTTCCCAAACCGCCGCAGTACAGGTTCGAAGAGGCAGCGACGCTGCCGATCGCCTTCTTGACTGCTCACTATGCATTGAATCACTTGGGTCGGCTGAGCGGTGGCGATCGCGTTCTCATCCACTCGGCGACTGGGGGCGTCGGCTTGGCGGCCATCCAGCTTGCCCGACAGGTAGGCGCTGAGATTTTCGCGACAGCGGGCACGCCGGAAAAGCGCGATTTTCTGCGCTCCCTTGGCATTCAGCATGTGATGGATTCAAGATCCCTGGCTTTTGCCGACGAAGTGATGGAACGCACCGGTGGGCAAGGCGTGGACGTCGTCTTGAACTCGCTTTCTGGAGAAGCGATCCGCAAAGGCCTCGGGATTCTCAGGGATTACGGTCGGTTCTTGGAGATCGGCAAGTGAGACATCTACCAGAACAGTCGGTTGGGTCTCCGGCCGTTCCGGAAAAACCTGTCGTTCTATGCAATCGATCTGGATCAGGCCATGCGAGAATATCCCGCGCTCGTTTCTTCTCTGTTCCAGGAACTGATGCCACGTTTCCAGGACGGCACCCTCTCGCCCCTTCCATACAGGGTTTTCCCAATCTCCAATGCTGCGGGAGCGTTTCGCCACATGGCGCAGGCCAAACACACTGGCAAGGTCGTCCTCTCGCTGCAGGAATGGGGGGTGTCGATCGCTCCTCCTTCGGATGGCAAGACGACCTTCCGTGACGATGCGACCTACCTCATTACCGGAGGCCTTGGGGGCTTCGGTCTCATCATCGCGCAATGGATGGTCGAACACGGAGCGCGACATATCGTTCTGATGGGAAGGCGCGGTGCCCACTCTCTAGAGGCGCAGGAAAGAGTGGAGGCCATGCGGCGGGCGGGCGTCGAGGTGGTCGTCGAGAAGGCGGATGTCGGCAGCCCGGAGCAAGTCGCCCGGGTGCTTGGACACGTCGAAACGTCAATGCCACCGCTGCGGGGCGTTCTCCATGCCGCAATGGTCCTGCGGGATAGCGTGGTGCTCAACCTGAACGAAGAGCGCATGCGTGAGGTATGGAGACCGAAAGTGCGGGGGGCGTGGAACCTCCACACCCAAACGTTGAATGATCAGCTCGATTTCTTCATACTTTTCTCGTCGTCGGCTTCGGTGTTCGGGATGGGAGGGCAGGGCAACTATGCGTCTGCGAACGCGTTCCTCGATTCGTTGGCCTATCGCCGAAGAGCGCGCGGCCTGCCCGGCACCTCGATCAGTTGGGGGGCCCTTGGCGAGGCGGGGTGGCTCGCGCGTCACGGCGATATCGCCGAACGGCTCGAAGCGTTTGGCCTAGGAAGACTTACACCTACGCAGGCACTCACGCTGCTGGGCCATTTCATGCGCACAGCGCCACCGCACGTGGCAGTTATGCGCATCGACTGGGCTGTCCTGGGAGAGAATGCCCCCATATCGATTTCCCCGCGGTTTGCTCATCTGGTCCGCAAGGCTGCGCAGGGTGACGCAGGTTTGCACAGGAGAGGGGGCGACACAATTCGCAACGCGCTTCTTGCTGCGAAGCCTTCCGAACGGCTCGGCCTCACGACCTCGTTGTTGCGCGAGCAGGTGGCCAGGGTTCTTGGGGCTTCTCCCGCGAAGCTCGACATTGAAAAGCCACTCACGGAAATGGGACTCGATTCCCTGATGGGCGTCGAACTTCGGAACTGGGTCGAGGGGGAACTGCGGTTGAGTGTCCCTATCTTGGAACTGATGCGTGGGCCCAGCGTGGTCCGGCTTGCTGAATTGCTGGTTAATCAGTTGTCCCAACCGGAGAACGCCCCGTCATCGCCGAACCAGACCCGAGAAGAAACGCCGGAACAGGTCTTGGCCAACGTGGACCAGCTTTCTCATAAGGAAGTGGAGTCGTTGCTCTCCGACATGATGAGTGAGGCCACTCAGGAAACTCAGCGTGAAGGAGAGAGTAGTAGAGGATGAAAAATACCAAAGAGTTCTCAGATCGCTCGGCAGAGGAAAGGCGCGGGCTTCTTGCACATCTCATTCTCAACAAAACCAGGAAAAAGGACAGCCTAGCAAGCATTGCGCCGACGAGTGTCTCTACGTTGCACAGTGACGCTTTACTGGATCCCGCGATCCGTCCTGAGGGCACGTCTCTCAAGGCTCATTCCGAGCCGACTTCGATTTTCCTGACCGGGGCAACTGGCTTTCTGGGAGCCTTCTTACTGCATGAGCTTCTTCAGCAGACCCAGGCGGACATGTATTGTTTGGTCCGGTCGCCCTCCGACGCGGAGGGTAAGATGAGGCTCCAAAGAAACCTCGAGGCCTATTCACTCTGGAATGCGGGTCTCAACCCTCGAATTATTCCAGTCGTTGGCGACCTCTCCAAACCAAATCTTGGGCTTTCGGAGGGGACGTTTCGGCGGTTGGCCAGCCAAGTGGATGTCGTGTATCATAATGGGGCACTCGTCAATCTGATGCTTCCATACGAAGCCCTCAAAGCTCCCAATGTCCTCGGGACCCGTGAGGTGCTTCGATTGGCCTGTCGAATAAAGCTAAAGCCCATGCATTATATCTCGACTGTCGCGGTGTTCCTGAACGGCGGCAGCTCCCATCGCGCGGTCATCCGAGAGGGGGACAGCATCGATGACACTGGTGTGCCCTCCAGTGGTTACGCTCAAAGCAAATGGGTAGCTGAAAAGCTCGTGTCCACTGCCGCTTCACGGGGCATCCCCGTGTGCATCTACAGGCCAGGATTGCTGTCGGGGCACAGCAAGACAGGTGCCTGGGATTCAGACGATCTTGTGTTCAGAATCGCGGCGACTTGTCTCCGAATCCGAAAGATGCCGGACTTTGACGCCATAATCAACCTCGCGCCTGTGGACTACGTAAGCCGGGCGATTGTCCACTTATCGCGGCAGGGCGAATCGGCGGGAAAGACCTTTCACCTAGTCAACCCTTATCCTACCCACTACGATCGTCTTGCTGAGTGGATCGGGTCTTCTGTCTACCCACTTGAGCGAATGTCATATGAGAAGTGGCGAGCGGAGGTGTTCTATCTCGCACGACTTTTCTCGGGAAACGCTCTAGACGCTCTCTTGCTCCTGGTATCTGATGAATGGCTGCCGGAGGGCTCACTTCGACTGCCGGAATTCGACTGCCGGAATACGCTCGATGGGCTTGCAGGCACTTCCATAATCTGTCCGCCGCTCGTCAGCGAATTGCTGGATACGTACTTTCCTTATTTCCTTTCGAGACTCCGCTTGCAATAAGGTTTGGCGAAGTGTCGTTTACTCCTGGACCAGATGGATAGCAGCAGCCAGAGCACTCCGATGATCCCATTCAATGTCGGATGGATGGGGTAGCAGGTCTTCATGGAAAGAGCGCGAGTTGAAGGGCACAGGAAGAAGAGTTCAAGCAATTGTTCTTGCAGGGGCAATGTCGCTGCCCTCGCATCCTGTCATGTCTCTTGGGATGCTCCGCCGGAGGTCCTCGCGCTGGGGAGCGATGAAGTCCACGTCTGGCGAGCTGGCTTGAACCAGAAGGCCTCACTGGTGCAGGGCTTGCTCATGATCCTCTCGGCTGACGAAAAAGTGAGGGCCGAGCGCTTCTCTTTCCAGAGGGACCGAGAGCATTTCATCGTCGCTCGTGGGATGCTACGCGCCATACTCGGACGCTACCTGCAGAGAGAACCGACAAATATACGCTTCTGCTATAGCCCCAAAGGGAAGCCGGTATTGGCCCAGGGGTTAGGTGGGGATGCGCTCCGCTTCAATCTGTCCCACTCCCACGGACTTGCCCTCTGTGCAGTGACCAATGGACGAGAGATCGGCATTGACCTCGAGCAAGTCCGCCCCGATCTGAAAGTTGAGGAGATCGCCCGGCGATTTTTCTCAAGCGATGAGGTCGCCACGCTCAGGACGCTCCCACCACAGATGCAGAGCGAAGCCTTTTTTGCCTGTTGGACTCGGAAGGAAGCCTACATCAAGGCGAAAGGTGAGGGGCTGTCGTTTCCACTGCACGAATTTGATGTCTCTCTGGCGCCGGGAGAGCCCGCAGCGTTACTAACAACACGGGAGGGTCCCCAGGAATCTTCCCGGTGGACTTTGCAGGAACTGATGCCGGGCCCGGGCTATGCGGCTGCGCTTGCAGTAGAGGGAAATGGGTGGCGTCTCGCACGCTGGGAATGGTCGGCGGAACGGATCATGTACGGCGTGACCGAGCATCTCAACACGAACTGGCAGGAACATCCCCTTCGGCAAATTCAACAGAACTCTTGACGCTCCCACCTGAAAAATAACCCAGCAGAGGTTAGCGTCGATCCAATCGCTGGGCCACAGCAACTGCATTTTAGACGGCAGCCCCCCCTCGCCGATCCCATCTTTGCTCCTACACACGAAATCAGGCTCCGATCTCCCTCCATTCGTCCACGCTGGACATCAGACGGCACCTCGCGTGAACGCTCTTTTCCCTTGACACACATCGACCGAAGACATACAAAAGGGAGCATCGGTGACGCAGATCACCGACGAGACGCCAGCCATCACGAGGAGAATGGAATGGCCTACGCATTGGGCCTGGGCCTGACCAATGAATGCAACCTGAGCTGCGCCCACTGCTACCGGTCGACCGACCGAGTGGATCGGCTGACGCTCACCGATATCCGCACTGTCCTGGACAGCCTCGAGATCGGCTCCGCTAACCTCGGGGTCGGCGAGAACGGCATGCACCCCGAGTTCCTGCCGATCGTTGAACACCTCCTTGCGCAAGGGATCAAGACGACCCTCACCTCAAACGGCTACTCGGTCAAGTGCCTTCCCGATGCTGTGCTTAGCAGCCTGCGCGAGGTCGAGTTCTCCTTCGACTTCCCCACACCCGAGGAACAGGACGCATTCCGTGGCAACGGGGCATGGGATCTCGCAATGGACTCCCTCCATCGCGCGAAACGCCTCGGGGTCGAGGTCACGATTATCGCGGTCATGATGCGCACCAACTACAAACGCTTGCCCAAGGTGGCCAGGCTGGCAGCCAAGGTAGGGGCCAACTTCAGAATCAATGTCTACCAGCCGGTGCAGTCATCGGTCTTCACCATGAGCTACGAGCAGTTTTGGGATGGCTTCCGCGAACTATTTGCCACGTGCGGGCTCATCGCCTGCACCGAGCCGCTCGTGAGCGCCCTGTCCGGGCTGAACAGCACTGAGGGGTGCGCGTGCGG
>JACQEV010000299.1 GCA_016200385.1 Candidatus Methylomirabilota bacterium | reverse complement strand
TAGGTGTTGAGATGGAACGGGAAGTCCTTCTCTTCACCGATGAACCGGGGCGGCTCGTAATGGGGGAGGAAGGCCCGGTCCCCCCGCGCGGCCACCCCCAGCTTCTTGAGCAGGTCATCCACCGGCTTTCCGTCCGCCACGCGCTCCATGGTTCGCCGCAGATGCTGCGAGTAGAACTCGAACTTCCCGGACGCGGTCTTGAAGAGTCGGTGACCGCCGCTGAAGTGGTAGGCCGGTTCCCACCATCCGCCGCGCTCGACAAGCGCCTGCCAGAACTCGTCAAAGGACTTGTACGTGGGAAGGCGCCACCCCCGCTCCCCCAACGCTTTAGTCTGAACTTCCTCGAAGGGAGGGCTGAAGATGGTGCCGCCACCAGCGTGGAAGATGGCCTTCGCGGCCTCCTTCAGGAGTCCCTCAAAGTCCTCCCAGAGGAAGGCTGCGGCAACTTTCCCGCCCATCGCCTTTGCGATCCCGAGGATCGCGTCGCCGGTGTGTCTCGTATCGTAGAGTGGTTTGACCACCGGCCGCCTGATTCCCAGAACGGGGGATTTCATCACCGGAAGGACAGGATCGTCCTGCCAACGCTCCAGGTAGGTGTGGTCAGGAAGGATCAGATCGGCCTGCGCGGTGCTCTCATCCATGAAGGGAGAGAAGCTCACGATAAAAGGGACCTTCTCGAAAGCTTTTGCGAACCCCACCGCTTCGGGAGTGGAATAGATCGGGTTGGTGTAATAGAGGAAGAGGGCGCCGATCCGGTACGGGTCCCCCAGGAGGATGCTTCGGGGAACTTGTGAGACAACATGGGGGGCGACGGGGAACAAGGCGGTGCCGGCATGATCGATCCGACGCATCGACCGCCCCTTCCTGGCAATGGAATCGCCCTCCACGGGTGCCCATGATGCGAAGGGAACTTCCGGCGGCAGCACGACGCCCCCGGGCACATCGATGCTCCCGACCAGAGCATTCAGGCAGTGGATCGCCATTCGGGTATAGAGACCATTGGTGTGCATGCTTGCCCCGCGCTCGGCGATGGCCACCGCGGGCTTCTCCCTGGCGAACTCCTTGGCTAATCTGATGGTCGTCTCGACTGGCACACCGGTGATCGTGGAGACCTCGTCCAGTCGATGTCCTTTCAGGACGACAGACTTGAAGCCAAGATGAGAGGTCCCATCCCCGTCCCGCCAATCCTCGAATCCGAACGTCTCCTCTTCCACGAACTTTCTGTCATACAGCCCCTCCCGGACGATCACGTGCGCAAGTCCAAGGGCCAAGGCCCCATCGGTCCCTGGATTGATGGGAATCCACTGATCAGCCTTGGCCGCTGTCATAGAGAGGCGTGGCTCCACCTGGACGATTTTCGCTTTCGCCCCTGGCCGCTCCTGTCTCAGATACCCATACATCCGATGGGCCAGAACCGGCGACCAGCCAGTTTCGAGCAGGCTATACCCGAAAGAGAGGATGAAGTTCGAGTGCTCGAGATCGTAGCCAACCTGGGTGTCGATACCCTGAGTGAGCAGGACAGTCGTTGCGGTGCCATCACAGCTATTCCGGACGTAATTGGGAGAGCCATACGCCTCCAGAAATCTGGCCAGTAGCCTATCCATGAGGCCGCGGGGCTGCCCGGCCAGGACTGCCACGGTGTGGGGTTCGCCGCGTCCCCTGATCTCTGTCAGCTTCGCGGCCACAGTCTGGATCGCTTCGTCCCAACTCAGACTCTGCCATTTCGACGAGGCTCTTCCGCCGATTCGCTTCATCGGCCCTTTGATCCGGTCCGGATCGTACAGGACTTGCAGACCCGCCTGACCCACGGCGCACAGGCGGCCGCGGTTAATCGGATGAAATGGGAGGCCATCGATTTTAATCGCCCTGCCATCGATGACCCGGACGTTGATGCCGCAGCCCCCCGGACACTGCTGGCAGACAGAGGTAATCCATCTCTCGGGGCCCGGTGGCCACGGCGCTTCGGCCTCATCGCTCTCGATCAGCTTCTTAAGGACGCACCCGGACAGGGCCACTCCCGCAAAGGCCGCTGTCGAGAACTTCAGGAAATCCCGACGGTCCAGTTCCATCTCAAGTGTCCATGATCTTGCGGAGAGAACGCGCCCCCTGGCTCACCGATGACAGCCGTTGCAGTCGGTGCTGATCTTTTCCTTCCGATGGCACGAGACGCACCAGTCCATCACGATCGGTTGCGCGGGCCTCCGCGGAGGAACATCACTCGCTTCGATCTCCCCATGGCACGTCTTGCACTCAAGCTTCGCCAGGACGACGTGGCGCCTGTGGGAGAAGAAGGAGTGACCGGGGACTCGGTAGAGTCTGACCCATCGGATCTCTGCCTTCTTCTCGGCATACTGGACAAGCTTCGCCTCTTCCTTCACGTCCTCGGGCTCCTTGGATTGGGTCCCCTCGTGACAGTCGAGACAGTCCGCGAGCCTCGGCAACCCGGCGGAGGCCTGCTTCTCATAGTAGGGATGACAGGCTCTGCACTTGGCCTCCTTGGCGTGGGCTTTGTGGATAAATCGCAGGGGCTGCCTTGCCGCTCCGGACCTGGAGACATAGATGCCGGCAATGACGATGAGGAAGAGGGCGACTACCAATGCAAGCCCAAGCCTTTTCACGAAGCGTTCCCTCCCCTATCACCACTCCCGGTCTCGGCCCACATGCAGAAGGCGAGCGTCCGGCTGTCCGGAGCGAGGGTCCAGGCAAAAGTGCCGGAGCCACCGGGAC
>JACQEV010000298.1 GCA_016200385.1 Candidatus Methylomirabilota bacterium | reverse complement strand
GGTCTTTAGCGATGGCTCATTCGTGTATGTCCCGAAGGGCGTGCGCTGCCCGATGGAGCTCTCCACCTACTTCCGCATCAACCAGGCGTAGACCGGGCAGTTCGAGCGGACCCTGATCATTGCCGACGAGGGAGCGTACGTCAGTTACCTCGAAGGGTGCACCGCGCCGATGCGGTCCTCGAATCAGTTGCATGCGGCGGTCGTGGAGCTGATCGCCCACGATGACGCCCGGATCAAGTATTCGACGGTCCAGAACTGGTATCCCGGCGACAAGGAGGGCACGGGCGGGATCTACAACTTTGTCACCAAGCGCGGCAAGTGCCTTGGCAAGAACTCCAGGATCTCCTGGACCCAGGTCGAGACCGGCTCGGCGATCACCTGGAAGTACCCGAGCTGCATCCTGCAAGGCGAGAACTCGGTCGGGGAGTTTTACTCGGTGGCGGTCACCAACAACTACCAGCAGGCGGATACCGGAACCAAGATGATCCACATGGGGAAGAACACGAAGAGCACCATCATCTCGAAGGGGATCTCTGCGGGCCATGGGCAGAACACCTACCGCGGGCTGGTGAAGATCCTCAAGGGTGCGACCGGGGCCCGGAATTACTCGCAGTGCGACTCGTTGCTGCTTGGCGAGAAGTGTGGCGCCCACACCTTCCCCTACCTCGAGGTGAATAACAGCTCATCCCAGGTGGAACATGAAGCGTCCACCCCGAAAATCGGCGAGGATCAGCTCTTCTATTGCAAGCAGCGCGGGATTTCGGCCGAGGATGCGGTCAACATGATCGTCAACGGCTTCTGCAAGACAGTCTTGCGCGAGCTGCCGATGGAATTTGCCGTGGAGGCCCAGAAGCTCCTCGGCGTGAGCCTGGAGGGCAGTGTTGGGTAAGAGCAGCATTCAGCAATCAGCGTTCAGCTTTCAGCTCTTAGCTGACGGCTGATAGCTGATAGCTGAACGCCTACAAAGGACAACGAATGCTCGAAGTTAGGAATCTGCATGCGAAAGTCGGCAACACGGAAATCCTGCGCGGGATCGACCTGACGGTCAACGCTGGCGAGGTCCACGCCGTCATGGGTCCCAATGGCTCGGGGAAGAGCACTCTGGCCCATGTGCTTGCCGGACGGGAGAGCTACGAGGTCACGGCCGGTGAGGTGATCTATGAGGGGAAGGACCTGCTGAAGATGCCTCCGGAGGAACGCGCCCGCGAGGGGGTTTTCCTGGCCTTTCAATACCCGGTCGAGATCCCCGGGGTGAGCACCACCTATTTCCTGAAAGCGGGGGTCAATGCCATCCGGAAGCACCGTGGCCTTGAGGAGTTCGACGCCATCGACTTCCTGGCCTTGATCAAGGAGAAGATGAAGCTCGTGGAGATGGACCAGAGCCTCGTGAACCGTCCACTCAACGAGGGGTTCTCGGGCGGTGAGAAGAAGCGCAATGAGATCCTGCAGATGGCAGTGCTCGACCCCAAGCTGGCGATTCTAGACGAGACCGACTCCGGCCTGGACATTGATGCCTTGAGAATCGTGGCGAACGGGGTTGACGCGCTCCGGAGCAAGGACCGCGCAATCCTCCTGATCACGCATTACCAGCGACTGCTGAACTACATCGTGCCCGACTATGTGCACGTCATGTTTGACGGTCGGATTGTCAAGTCGGGCGGGAAAGCGCTTGCCCTGGAACTTGAAGACAAAGGGTACGACTGGATCAAAGCGGAAGTCGAACTCGCCCAGCCAACGATCGCCTGAAAGAGAAAAGCTTCATGATGGTTACTGCCTCGAAAGAGCTGGACACCTATCTCTCGGACTTTGAACTGTTCGAGAAGAACGGCGCGACAAAGGGGCCGTCCTGGATCCATCAGATCCGCAAAGCGGCGATCTCCCGCTTTTCAGAACTCGGGTTTCCCACGACTCGACTTGAAGAGTGGAAGTATACCAACGTGGCGCCGATCGCCAAGACCCGCTTCAAGCGTGCGGAATGTGAGGCGAATGGGCTGACGGCCGAGGCCCTTGCGCGCGCCACCTTGGAAGAGTCAGCGTGCGTCCAGCTTGTGTTTGTGAACGGTCATTTCTCGCGCAAGCTTTCGTCGCTCAGGTCGCTTCCCGAGGGCGTGAAAGCGGGAAGTCTTGCGGCAGCCTGGGGCTCCGATCCGGCCTCGATTGAGCCACACCTGGCCCGGCACGCCAGCTATCATGATCATGCCTTCGTGGCCCTTAACTCCGCCTTCATGAAGGATGGGGCGTTCGTGTACGTCCCAAAGGGCAAAGTCGTCGAGCGGCCCATCCATCTCCTGTTCGTCTCGACCGCGCCCTTCGACTCGGCTCAGGACAGGCCGGTCGGCTTGGCTCATGAGAGCCTCGGAACGGCCGTTGTGTCGCATCCGCGGAACCTGATCGTGGCGGACGATGGGAGCCAGGCCATGATCGTCGAGAGCTACGTTGGCGTGGGAACCAACGTCTACCTCACCAACGTGGTCACCGAGATCATCGGCGGAAAGAACGCCGTGATTGACTATTACAAGGTGCAGCGGGAGAGCGAGGAGGCCTTTCACATTGCGACCGTACAGGCCCATCTGGACCGCAGCAGCAATTTCTCGTCCCATTCGATCGACCTGGGCGGCGCGCTCGTCCGGAACGATCTGAATGCGACGCTCGATGGCGAAGGCATCGAGTGCACCCTCGATGGTCTGTACATGGTGACCGGTCGGCAGCATGTGGATAACCACACCAGGATCGACCACGTGAAGCCCCACTGCAGCAGCCGGGAGCTCTATAAAGGTCTTCTCGATGGGAAGTCAAGGGGGGTCTTCAACGGAAAGATCTACGTGCATAAGGCCGCCCAGAAAACCGACGCCAAGCAAACCAACAAGAACCTGCTCCTGTCCGAGGGCGCGACGATCAATACGAAGCCGCAATTGGAGATTTACGCGGACGACGTGAAATGCACCCACGGATCGACGATTGGCCAGCTTGACCAGGACGCCGTCTTTTATCTGCGCTCGCGCGGCCTGGACCTGGCGACCGCGCGCAATCTGCTCACCTATGCGTTCGCGAGCGAGATGGTCGGCCGGATCAAAGTTGAGCCGGTCCGTGCCCAGATCGAGAATCTCCTGGTCACGAGGCTCCAACACGGCTCCCGGGCCGAGGACGCGCGATGAGAACAATCAATGAACTCGCCGCGCAGGAGACACTGCGTGGCCGTCCTGCGGGATTCGACGTGGAGAGAGTCAGGCAAGACTTCCCCATCCTGAGGCAACAGGTTCACGGCAAGCCGCTCGTGTACCTTGACAGTGCGGCCACGAGCCAGAAGCCACAGGTCGTGATCGACGCGGTCACTCGCTATTACCAGGCGGAGAACTCAAATGTCCACCGTGGGATCCACCTCTTGAGCGAGCGGGCCACGGAGCTCTTTGAGGATGCCCGCGCCAAGGTGGCACGCTTTCTCAACGCCTCGGACGCCCGAGAGATCATCTTTGTTCGCGGCGCCACCGAGGGGATCAACCTCGTCGCGCAGAGCTATGGAAAGATGAGCCTCAAGGCTGGGGATGAGATCATCATCTCTGCGATGGAACATCACTCGAATATCGTCCCGTGGCAGATCCTGTGTCAGGAGACTGGCGCGGCGTTGCGGGTCATTCCGATCAACGACGATGGCGAGTTGCTGATGGATGAATTCAAGAAGCTCCTGAACGCGAGGACGCGCCTGGTCTCGGTGGTGCATGTGTCGAACGCGCTGGGGACGATTAATCCGGTCAAGCAGATCATCGAGATGGCGCACAGCCATGGTGTGCCTGTGGTAATCGATGGTGCCCAGGCAGCCCCTCATCTATCAGTCGATGTTCGGGCACTTGACTGCGATTTCTATGTCTTGTCTGGGCACAAGCTGTTTGCCCCAACCGGCATCGGCATCGTGTTCGGCAAGGCCCACCTCCTCGAGGCCATGCCCCCCTACCAGGGTGGCGGCGACATGATCCTCTCGGTCACCTTCGAGAGGACCCTCTACAACGTGGTCCCGTTCAAGTTCGAGGCGGGGACGCCCCACATCGCGGGCGCCATTGGGCTCGGCGCGGCGATCGACTACCTGACTGAAGTCGGACTGGACAAGATTGCCGCGTACGAGCGAGGGTTACTCGCCCATGCGACCGACGCTCTTGCTGCCATACCGGGCCTTCGCATCATCGGGACGGCAAAGGAGAAAGCGGGCATCCTGTCCTTCGTGCTTGATGGCGTGCACCCGCACGACATCGGGACGATCCTGGATCAGGATGGGATCGCGATCCGGACGGGCCATCACTGCGCTCAGCCGGTGCTGCAGCGATTCGGCGTGCCGGCCACCGCCAGGGCGTCACTGGCTTTCTACAACACACGGGAAGAGATCGACGCCCTGGCGCGAGCGATCCACAAGGTCACCACACTGTTCGGCTGATGTCAGACCTGCGCGAGCTCTACCAGGAGGTGATCCTTGACCACAATAAGAGGCCGCGCAACTTCCAGAAGCTGGAGGGCGCGAACCGGACGGCGGAGGGATACAACCCGCTCTGCGGCGACCAGCTCATGGTGTACCTGCGGATGGAAGATGACATGATCAAAGACATCAGCTTTCAAGGATCGGGCTGTGCGATCTCCAAAGCCTCTGCCTCGATAATGACCGCCACACTGAAGGGAAAGACGAAGGCAGAAGCGGAGGTCCTTTTTGAGACCTTCCATAAGATGGTTACCGCAGATCTCGGCGTCACGTTCGATCAGCTTGAAGTAGGGAAGCTCGCAGCCTTCTCAGGTGTCCGTGAATTCCCGGTTCGGGTCAAGTGCGCCACCCTGCCATGGCACACCCTGCATGCCGCGCTTGAGGGGAAGAGGGAGGCTGTATCGACGGAGTAGGGCGGCTTGGGTTGTGAGTTCGCTATAAGGCCAGTCTCGCCACGCGCCCTTAGGAGGTCTGATGGAAACTACCTCTGTCAACACCAACGATCTCGAAGTCCAGATCATCGAAGCACTGCGTACCTGTTATGATCCGGAGATCCCCGTCAATATCTATGAGCTGGGGCTGATCTACGAGGTCAAAGTGGAGCCCTCAGGCTCCGCATTAGTCCGGATGACGCTGACATCGCCCCATTGCCCGGCCGCAGCGGAGCTGCCAGCAGAGGTAGAAAGCAGAGTGCTGGATGTTCCTGGCGTGACGGATGCCCAGGTGGAGGTTGTCTGGGATCCCCCTTGGGAGCCATCCAAGATGTCCGAAGCAGCCAAGCTTCAGCTCGGCTTCCTGTGAGCCGAGTGTTCGAGTAGAAGCGACATTACGCAAACCCGGAACCACGTAGTCAGGAAGGAGGAAAGCGATGGCGTACATCGTGGCCGAGCCGTGCATCGGCACCAAAGACCATGCGTGTGTGGACGTCTGCCCCGTAGAGTGCTTCTACGAGGGGGAAGACATTATTTTAATCCATCCGGATGAGTGCATCGATTGCGGGGCCTGCGAGCCGGAGTGCCCGGTGACCGCGATCTTCGAGGCGACACAGGTTCCGGAACAGTGGAAGGATTACATCGCGAAGAACGCCGATCCCTTCAAGGATGGGGGCCATGGCCTTCCTGTCTCGGTCCAGAAGAGCGTGTGGGAGGCCCAGAGGGAGGAGGAGGGGAGCGTCGCCAACCTCTATTACAAGAAATATCCCAAGAAGGAATAGACCCTCTTTCACAGCGGGCTTGCCTGAGATGGCAGGCTCTTCCGGGCATCAAGATCCCTGAGGTGTCAAATTCGGCTCTAACGGACCG
>JACQEV010000291.1 GCA_016200385.1 Candidatus Methylomirabilota bacterium | reverse complement strand
GAGGCAGTCGCTCACCCTTGCCGTTCTGCCAGAACCTTGCCGCCAGCTCGCGGTCGCTCAGAAGCGCGGTGACCTTATGCCGTCGGTACAGGAAAGCCAGCAGGGCGCTGTTGATCCCGTACAGGAACAGGAGACAAAGCCCAAGGAGATAGAGGGTTCCCGCAGCCCAGAGGAGAGGGGTCATGGTACTCGCCCGCTGGCCGGTTGACCGATCAGGCCCGCCCCGATTTGTCGGAGCTTCTGGACCGGAGCCGCAAACAGTGCTAGCAGGTAGAAGGGAAGGTATTCCAGGAGACCGGCCCACAACGGCATGCGCAAGTGCTCATCGGTGTACTTCACGTAGGAGATGGCGATCGCGCCAGATAGATAGAGCCAGCAGGGGCTTGGCCGAATCGCGAGCAGCGGGAGGACCCACAGCAGATACCAGGGGTGAATGGTTTGGGCGAAGGTGACAAAGGTCCCGAAGAGCAGGAGCACCTCGGCGACCGCAGCATGGAGCTCTTTCTCCTCCGTCCTTGTTCTGCGGACGCTCACGGCGATGAGGGCCAGGGCAAGGACCCCGTAAGCAACCTGCGAGGGGTAAGATGACAGTGAGCCCAGGCCGTACGCCAACAATGCGCCCGGTCCAGAGTTGAATCGTTCTTCAGGATCGGAGAGGTATTGCGGCAGGAACCCGAGCACCTTTTGCCCTGCTGCCCCGACGTGTGTGACGTAGAGGAGCCCCACCACTGTTGCGGCGGCGAGCAGCAGGCGAGCTCCACGCCGGCGGACCAGGGCCGGGATCAGGATGGCAGGGTAGAGCTTGATTGCGGCCGCCGCCCCAAGCGAGACGCCGGCCCAGCCATCACGCCGTCGCTGCCAGAAGACAAGGCACAGCAGCAGGAACGGCAGCATCAGCCCCTCGAGATGTCCTGACCCGGCCAGCTCGAAGATCGCCAGCGGGTGCCAGGCATAGAGGATCACGCGGCCGGTTGGGAGCTTCAGCATCCGGAGCAGCTTTATCAGCAGCAGGATGGTCAAGAGGTCGAAGGCCACGATTGCCCCTTTCAGAAACTGGACGCTGTCTGGCTTGGCCGCATAGATGCCGCGGAAGAGCCACTGGGCGCCCGGGGGATAAATGGTTCGCGCCCATGGACGGTTGAGCCGGGGGTAGATCGCATCGTCCCTCAGGTGGGACAGCTCCGGCGCCTCCGGCGCGTAAAGATAGGGGCTGAGACCGGCTGCCTGAACCCTGCCATCCCAGACATACCGGTAGATATCGTCAGAAAGGACCGGCTGAGTCCAGAGCAGGATGGCCCGAAACGCGATCGAGAAAGCGACCAGCGTGACGGTCATGAAGAGGGCATTGGCGCGCTCACGGAATCCGCACCAGACCGCCACAAGATAGAGCGCGAACAGCAGATAGAAGTGCAGAAGGAAGCTGGGGAAGACCCCTTTCCGCAGGGTGAAGAACGGCAGGGCCAGCGGAATTCCCTTCGTCGCCAGCGCAAACGACAGATAGAGAAATGACGAGACCGACCCGAGGCCGATAACGATCAGGGCCTTATTGAGGGCCGGCGGTTGGTGCCGGGCATCGCCTTCACAGCGAGTGCCAGAGGGGCGTGGTCCCTGCGGCATTGCGCGCTAATCCCGTTCCAACCTTTTCCGACACACGAGGCAATGATGCTCAGCCGTCTGATTCGGACGCCGCATAGCTTGGTCACTCGTTTGGACGAGTTGGAACGGGACTAGACCAAAAAGGCCAGCGCCCTTCCAACAAGACTGCGCGGTGGAGTTCCTTCGAGGCGAGCGGCTATGAGCGCATCTATTCCTAGCCGCCGCCCGGCCCTGAAGCTGAGAAAGAGGATGCTGTAGCCGATCAGCATGAAGTACGCAGATGGCCATTCGGCCGGATGCCGAACGAGGCCCGTGGTGATATTCAACGCCATAAAGAAGGCGGCCAATGCCCCAAGTCTCGTAAATACCCCGAGGAGCATCGACAGACCGATGAACAGCTCGGTGGCGAGCGTCACGTAGCCGAAGAAGATGAAGTTGGGGATGACCACATGTTGAACGAAATACTTGTGGGGGGCAGCGGCGGAATACTTGACCATCTCGTTCGTCCAGTACCAGAGGCCGTCGCCAGCCCGCATCCCGAAATCCGGGAGCTTCTTCCATGATGCCTCTTTGAGCCACAGCAGACCATACCCGATCCGCAATAGCGCGAGGGTGAGCCCAGCAACGTGCTGTTCCCATGCCTGCTTTCCGAGAAAAGGTGCCAGCATCTTAGTCTCCTCGTTGATTCAGCAAGAAGCCCCGCGTATAGGGTGCGAGGGCGTTCCCATTTGTCGCGAGATCGTGGCGGAGCCGGACCAAGTCGTCCGGCGTATCCACGTCGAACCAGGGAGGGAGGGTCGAAACCCGCAACCGTTGCGCCGAAGCGCGTTGGAGCGTCTCGTTAAAGACCGCCGGGCTGCTCCATGGGATGCCATCGAACAGCGCCCGACATGGATGCTTGAGCCCGATGAGATAGTACCCCCCGTCCTCTGTTGGGCCGAGAACCATGTCTGTGGTCTCGCTCTGCAGCCGAGCATTCGCTTCCACCAGATAGGTCGTGGGCAAGGTCGGCGTGTCACTGTCGATGATGACCGCCGCGGGATGACCCCGCTCCAGCAGGATCGCGGAGAGGCGATGAAGCCGATCCCCGAGATCCGATCCGGCCTGTGGAATCAGGGCAAAACCTTGCGGCGCCAGCGACAGTATCGAGTCCCTCGCGTCGGCGGGGGTATAGGCAAGGTACGGATCGACTTCCGAAAGATCGCCCACCTGATGCAGCTTATCCAGCAAGAGGCACCGGTACAGTTCAGCCGCCTCCTCATGGCTTAAAGGAGGAACGAGGCGGGTCTTGACCTCGCCGGCCCGTGGCGCCTTGGCCATCACCGCGATGGCATGCCGTCGCATAGAATTCAACTTTTCTGATGTCCCTGCGAAGCCTACAAGACCAGTTGTAGGGGCGCCGCTTGCTGCGCCCCCCTGAGGGCAGGGCAAGCCCTGCCCCTACGCGGCATCGAACGACTCCCTACCGCGAGGCTTCGAACTGCCCCTTGGTCACCGCCCCCTTACAGTCAGAGCCCTGATACAGTCCGACGATCTTCGCCGGTTCGATCCTCGCAGTTCCCTCGAAGCTTCCTGGACACTTCTCTCCCAGGGTCTTGAGCGAGAAGGTGGCCTTCTCGCCCTCGGCTCGTCCGCTGAGTTCCCCTCTGGCGCCGCTTGGCCCGAGGCGCCAGATCCCCTCGACAGTACTGCTGCGCTGGCGCAGAACGAGGGTGAGGGCGCCCTTGGTTCGGCTGTCGGAGTAGCTGCCGTACCAGGTTCCGCTGATGCCGCCAGAGCGGCCGGAAGGGGCGGGCTTATCGCCGAAGGCATACAGTATTCCATCCATCGAGCCGACGTACAGGCGCCGCCCCTCGCCGATGGCCGGGGAGGAGATCAGCTTGCTCTTGGTCTGAAACGACCAGACCAGCTTTCCGTCAAGGCCGAAGAACCCCTTGCTTGGCGCGATCGCATACAGTTTCCCGTCATCGGCGCCCAGGTAGACGGTTCCATCGGCGCCCAGCGCCGGGGAGGTCTCGATCGTCGTCCCGATCTTGTAGCTCCAGAGGGCCTTTGCGGTCGTCCCTGACGTAGGCGGCTGCACCGCATAGAGTCGGCCATCCTTTGCTCCGAAATAGACGGTGCCGTCCGGGCCGATGGCTGCCGACGAGAAGATCGCCCACGAGGTATAGCCGGTCTTGAAGCTCCACTTCAGTTGACCTGACTTGCCATCCAGCGCGTAGAACAGGCCGTCGTTCGCGCCGACATTGACCGTCCCGTCCGGGCCGACGGCGGGCGAGTTCTCGATGCCGCCGGTCTCACCGCTCTTGCCGGTGGAGAAGCTCCAGCGGAGCTTCGCCCCTGCCGGGGTCGGCTCCAGTGCGTACAGCTTTCCATCCATCGATCCGATATAGAGGGTCCCGTCCGGCCCAAACGCCGGCGAGGAGATCAGGGTCCCCCCCGTCGGGAAAGTCCAGAGAAGCCGGGGCGGTTTGCCGCCTGCGGGAGGGGCCACGGCATAGAGCTTGCCGTCATCGGCACCCAGGTAGACAGTGCCGTCCCGACCGAGGATCGGCGAAGTCTCGATGGTCGTCCCGATCTTATAGCTCCAGACCTCGCGCCCCAATAGGCCCTTCTCTGGCGGCTTCAGGGCATAGAGATACCCGTCCTTCGCCCCGAAGTAAGCATGCCCTTGGCGATCGAGGGCCACCGTCGAGTAGATGGCAAAGAGGTCAAACAAGGTCGGGAAGGCCCAGCGGATCTCACCGGTGTTGCCGTCCAGTGCGTAAAGGATCCCGTTGTTGGCGCCGATGTAGATCGTGCCGTCGGGGCCGATGGTCGGGTCGGTCTCGATCCCGCCCTTGTCTTCGTTCCGTCCAGTGGAAAAGGTCCAGGCAACCGACCCCGAGGCCGGGCCGTTCAGGGGGCTCCGCCCTGTGTGAGCCGGATCCCGGCGGGTCATCGGCCACGGCCCATTGGCCAGGATTCCCTGCGCCATGCTGCCGGCTCCCAGCGATAGGGAGGCCAGGAGAACCAGGACGCCGGACAGGACCGAACGCTGAACTCGCGTCATCAGTCTGGTTAACATCTATATGCTCCAGAGGTTGCCACACCCCCGACAGGGGTCGGGAGGGGTGTCGCTCTCGAAGGTCATCCGAAAGGTCTGATACCGCTCGCCGTTCCAGATCTCCGCGAGTGGTTGCTGGAATGCGTTCCCGAGGATCGCGCCCCTGTAGTCCTTCGCGGTCCACGGAGCGATGCAGCAGGGCAGCACGTTGCCATTGGCGGTGACGTAACTGACGGTCCACGGCCGCTGACATCCCGCCCACGGTCTTGACCCGGCGTCTGGTGCAAGGCTCTGGAGAGGGGCGCTGGCGCCCGACGCGTGGAAGGCGATCTCGTACTTCGTGCACAGGCGTTCGGCCTCTTCGACCGCCTCCCTCACTGTGGCCTCGAGCTTCCCGTACAGTGACTGCTCGCGAACGGCGAGGCCGGTCTCGTAAAAGACCAGCCGCTGCAGATAGACCTCGGCGACCCCGAGCTTGTGGGCTAGACGGATGAGGTCCGGCAGCTCATGGATGTTTGCCCGGATCCCTGTAAACCAGAGGGACACTTTCGGGAGCGGGCGGTCGAGCTCGCGTTGTCGGGCGATAAGGCGCGAGATGTTGTCCACCACCCGGTGGAACTGAGACACGCCGCGAATCTTCAGATAGGTCTCGGGGGTGGCTGCATCGATCGAGACCCGGAATTCATCCGGGGCGGAGTGGAGCAACTGCTCGATCTTTGAGTCGGTTAGGCTGATCGCGTCGCTGTTGAAGGTGACCGTGACCCCTCGCCCTTTCAGGTAGTCGATCATGGGAAACAGCTCTTTGTTGAGGAGCGGCTCGCCGATGCCGTGTAGGATGGTCCGCGTCAGTGTCGGGTGTTGCTGGACGATCCGCACGAGCCGTTCAAGGGTCAGATCCGCCGGCGGCTCCAATGTCGCGAAAGTCCGGATGCAGGTCTGGCACTTGGAGTCACACCGGTTGGTCGTCTCCAGGTAGATGGTGGAGGGGAGCTCCTTTGCCACAGCCGGTCGAGGTTGTTGACTGCCTTTCGTCATTGTGTTGGCTCTTCCCTGTCCGCCGCGAAGATCGCGGTGCAGGCGCTCCCGGACTTGAGCAACGGCTTCCCGTTGGCCAGCCGCCATGACAGGCTCAACGGATCGTCTCGTATGATCGGACAGTAGGGGTCGGGTTGATCGAGCCCGCCGGCCAGAATCCGTCGGCCGGCGCACCCGCCGCCACAGGTCGCCACATATGTGCAGCCGGCGCAGGCCTGGGGGACGACCCGGCATCGTCGGAACTCCTCGGTCTGGAAGACCGTCTCGCGAAGCCTCGGCAGCTCGCTTAGCGGCAGGCCCGGGTGCGGCCAGTAGACGCAGGGGATGATCCGCCGCTCTGGCGTGACCCTGATGGTGCGGCGCCCGCACGCGCACCCCTCAGTGCTGTTCAGCCCGGACAGGGCGCTCACGAGCGGCTCGGTGCAGGCGACGAGCCCGCACGTGGCAAATAGTTCGCGGAAGCCGTCCCAGAACTGCTCGTAGCTCATAGTGAAAACCGATGACTGCACCGGCTGGTAGACATTGATTCTGAAGTTGGCCCCCACCTTGGCTGCCAGCCTGGCGATCTCGGGCAACCGCTTGTAGTTGGTGCGCATCATGACCGCGAT
>JACQEV010000290.1 GCA_016200385.1 Candidatus Methylomirabilota bacterium | reverse complement strand
GGGGCAGCCATCGGCGCGCTCGCCGGCAGTCCGGCGACCGGGGCCATCGTCGGCGGCGCTGTGGGTACCGCCACAGGCGCCCTTTGGGAAGACCTCAGAAAATCGATGCGCTGAGGCCAAGGGTGCAGAGAGGGAAGAGGAGCAAATCGAATCTGAGTGATTTCAAACCACTCACTTAATCGGCAGCAGGTGTATCGGAAAGAGGGAGGTGGAAGGATGCTGAAGGGTTGGTTAAATGAGATCGAAACAGAGGTGATAGGGTATCTTCGAGACCACCAACCTGCTAGCCTCCACGACCTCGCCTCTGGCCTTCGGATCTCCGAAGCTCTCGCTCTGTCCTATATCGGCATCCTGGCACGAGAGGGGAAGGTGACCATTGGCGGTTTGGGCATTCGAGGCCATAGCGCCTGTCCGCCTTTCGCTGACCACGACCTCAACGTGGTCACAGCGTAAATACCCGAATCCCGAAGGAGGCAGATGCGATGTTAAAGAACCTTCTGGCGCTTCTGATTGCCGGCGCGCTCATCCTTCTGAGCGCTCTCGAGATCACATACATGAGCACCAAGAGTCCAGATCGACCGAAGCAAGGTGTGATGCGACTCGATCAAGCGATGAACGAGAGGGTCCTACCCCGAGGCGCAGTATCCATCCACGGCTTTCCGACCCAGGTTGCGCCAGGTTCGGTATCAGGACATGTAGTCCAGCCCCAACCTTCAACGGGTTCAGGAACCGGCTTTGTGGCGACGGGCGCTTCGATCGATGGCTCCATCAGGGCCGACGCCATGGCGCTGGGCCAGAATCAGTGAGACACATCAGCGTGGGTCTCAGGCAAGGAGGTAAGAATCGACTCGGCGGCTGGCAGAGGAGGTCTCAGATGCGTCAATCAGTTCGAACCGCAGGATTCGCACTCGCGATCGGGTTCCTCGTCCTCACCCTTCTCTCTCCGGTGATCGCGAGTGAGCCTACCACCTGGCAATGGGAAGGGATCGCGATCGCGTTGGGCGCCGGGCTTGCGTGGCGAGTGATGTGGTCCTAGGACGACTATTGTCCTAAGGTCCAGCGTACGGGAAGACCCATGGCTTCCGGGGAAAGCGACTGATTGAGCACTGACACATCGGATCTGAAAGCAGGGACTACGCGCTGACCCCCTCCCTGCTCGCGGCGGCCTCTCCGATTCGGCTCCCCCCCCCGGATCGGAGAGGCCGTCTCTATTTCACAATGGCAACCGTATTGACTTGTCTTTTCGCCTTCTGCTAATCTGTGGTGCGCCCGATAGCCGAGGGATACGGGCTGGTGAATCGGCACATAGGGGCCCACGATGAGTCGAGCATGAGACCTGCAAACGAAAGCGTTACACTCACCTTTGGGGCACGGGGAAGCGGTGATGGCAATCGAACTCGTTAAGCTGAACGATCTCATGTCCGAGGACGGACATCGGGTGCCAGCGTATCTCCTCACTCCCCCGCGGGTAACTGCCGGGGCTGCGCTGGTTCACGGCTACGGTGGCTGCAAAGAACAGATGCTGGGAGTGGCGGCCAGACTGGCCGATTCCGGGTGTGCTGCCCTCTGCGTCGATCTCCGGGGGCATGGCGAGCATCCGGCTCCGCTAGGCAGCGGGTTGCTCCTCGACCTCGAAGCTGGTCTTTCCCGCCTCCGCTCTGCCGGGCGGACAATCGCGGTCGGTCATAGCCTCGGCGGACGGCTGGCCTTGATGAGTAGTGCGGACCTGGCAGTGGCGATCTCCCCTGCTCTCCCGTCCCGACCCTCCGAGGAAGGTCGTCAGATGCTGCTCCATTTCGGAAGCACGGCGGTGCGAGCCGCCTCCCCGAGCCAGATCCTTCAACTGTTACAGGAGATGGGACCAGTCCCCTCCTCCAACCGGTCCAGGCTGGTGATCCACGCCAAGGGTGATATCCCCTCCCTCATCGACGGAATCGCAGCCCTTGTTGGCTCACAACCTGGCGCGCTCTTATGGGAAATCCAAGCGGACCAGCACCAAGAGGCAGCGCTAAGCCCTGGGGTGCTGGCGTATCTTCCGAGGTGGTTCAACCACCTTGACCTGAAATTCAATCGGGAGCTGCTGAAAGAGCTCCCTTCCCGGGTGTTGCGCCTCTTGAACCAGGCCCCTCCTTCACCCCCACCGCACGCTCACTGAGCAGAAAGGAGCGCGGCGGTCAGCTCAGATTGGGTCCAAGCGGCGGATCGCCCGCGTTCGGACGATCTTCGTCAGCGAAAAGAGAGATGAGTGAAGACGTGGTTGAGATCCGAGGGAAGAAGGTGGCCCTCTTCCGTGAGGGGCCAGATGGCCGCCGTCTGGATCGGAGAGTCCACCTCAGCGACCTCCTCCAGGCGATCATCTCCAACCATCCCGGCCCAATGAAGGACCGGTGCCTGTTTTTGCCGAGCGGGACTCGTCTGGTGCAGGTCAAAGGGGCCAGCACCATACTGGTTATCGAACAGCCGCCTCAGATTCGATTGATTCGGTGGAGCTATGACCGGATGGGCATGGGAGGATCGTACACCTTGTATCGCCTAGGCTTCCCGTTTATGGTCTATGTGTTTACCTTTTACCGCGGGGAGTTCGAGGAGCTGCGCATCTATCATAGAACCGCGCCGCTGCGGTCCAGGAATGACCCCGTCTTCTTGAGCAACCTGATGAACGTGCAGGCTGATCTCGGCCTTCCGTCCTGCGCACGGGCCTGTCTCCGCGGGCGACCCTCCGGCCTGACAGAACTGCCCTTCGCCGACCAAGTGGAAGGTTTGCTGACCTACTTTTGGACCTCGGGCTTCAACATGGACATCGAGGGGAACTGTTTTGACAGGGCCCGACGGCTGGATGCCCGCATCGCGAGTATCGAAGCCTGGCAGCACGCGAGCGAGGCGAACCCACTCTTCCCCCTCGAGGTGCGGTGGGAGCTCGCGGCCCCCGACCTCCTGACGGAGGTAGATCGGCAATGTGCCCTCCGCGAGAATTATCTGACCTCAATCAGCAGCGCATCCGAAGTCGCCGATTTGCTCTATAGACTGGAAGAAACTCGGTAGACAAAAGGGGATGGAGCGATGAGTGGAAGAGATCGCATCAATATGGAGGAACGCTACGGGCTTTTGGGAGCCGGGGCTAGTGAGCTTATCGTCCAGGGCCGCCGGTACGATCTGTATGAACTGCTTAAAGCCATCGGAGAGGATTACGACGATATCCGCCCGATCGACGCCAAGGAACTAGAACCCGGGACCCGTTTCGCCCTCCGAGTCTTTGACCTCGAGGAACGGATGGTCGTCGCCTTCGAATTCGACGCCGACTTTCGCTATCTGGCGGAAAACCGGGTGCACATCGAAGAGTGGATGGGCGATGACTATTACCAGTTCAACTGGGGAATATGGTGCCCCGATTCCGTCTAGGGTCAGAATGCCATGGATGAGCATCCCCGTATTGAACCACAGCGGCAATATATTCGGGCCAGGGCCGAAGACCTCCTGAGACGGACCGAGTCGATGACCGATGAGGAACTCCGGTGGACGGTGCGCCTGTTCGCCGACTGCCTGGATCCGACCGAGCGAGACGAGCTGCTTCGAGGCTACAACGAATATCTCCACATCGAGGATGTGCAGCGGTTTGTCAGCGGGTTCATTCCCAGGTACACTGAGCGGGCGTTGGCAGACCTTGAGGCCAAACGCCTGACCGACGGCTCCAGGCCCGATGAACTGACCGATGAGGAATTGCAGAGCATGTCCCTAGCCGAAAAGTGGGAATTGCTCGAACGCCACCCTGCCGGCCTCACCGGCTACAAGCTGCGCCGGGAGCTGGCCAGGCTCTTCATGTGTGGGAACTACGATCTGTATCATGACTCGAGCCTCTCGGAGTCAGCGGTTGAGTTCCCGATCTACCATCAGGTGCAGGAACGGCTGATGGCCTTGCAGGAGGACCTCGTCCTGAAGCTGGCCGCCAAGGTGCAGGAGATGACCGCGGGCCTGGACTGTCTCCCGCCCCAGGAGGCAGAGGGTGTCCTGGCGAGAATCCGCTCGGTGATAGGCGAGGCCATCGACGTCCACCAGCCCCTGGAATCCTTAGTAGCCGGACGAATGGCAAAGCTTCCGCTCGTGGCTGAACCGACCACTGCCGAACTGGCGGCCTATGTGAAAGAGGCGATCGGGACGATGACTCCCGAGGAGCTCAAGCGGTCTCTCTTCGTCCTTCTGGACCTCATGACCCTCGAAGAGCTACGAAGAGACCTGTCCCCGCTGCAGGGGCGGTATCCCTCCGTGCACGACATCCCGGCGGAGATCCTGGTGGGCCTCGTCCCGACCCTCGCCGCAAAGCTGGGCGATCGCCATCTCTGCGATTTCGCCGACCGCTACCGGGAAGGGCGAATGCTGGCCATGCCGCCGGTAGGAGACGAGGTCTGGTCGCGTCTGCCCATGGACGACCGGCTGAAGCTGTTGGAACAGGATAACGACCGAATGGATCTTGCCCAAATCTCACGCCACCTCGCCAAGATTTTCTTGAGCCCGGAGTACCAGCGCCTTTTTGATCCCGAGGCGCAGCTCGGAACTCTCGAATCCCAGGGTTATCAGCAACTGGTGGGCAAGTTACTCCTGGAGCTCGGACGCCCTGAGGAAGGACGCCGTCTCCGCGCGTTGAACCGAGTCATCAGCCGAATGATGCTCGAGGCCGAAGCCACTCTCGAGGCTGACCGGGAGGAGCGGTTGCTCCAGATCCGGAAGGTGATCGGGACCGCTCTCGACCTCCCGGACGAGCAGATATTCGCCGGCAGGAAAGGACGCGAGCCATGACCCGCTGGGAATATCAGGAACGGATGGTCATGTTCAAGGAAACTCAGGAGGGTCTCGTGTGCGACCTAGTCTGCTCAACGAGGTGGGGGCCGATGGGTGGGAGCTGACCGCCTCGGTGCCCCTGATCGCGCCCAACCGCGATGGCGTGGCCTACGGGACCGTGGGCGCCCTGTTGATCTTCAAGCGCCCGAGGGGTTAATATCGAAATCATGAAAGCGTCATCGGAAGAGTTATTGGCCTCCGCGCTATCGGAAACCGAGCGAGCGCGGGCTGCGGAGGATCGCGAGCTGCTGGCCGCCGCGCTGTTCCAATTGGCAACGCTTTACCAACAGCGCGATGAGCCGATGAAAGCGACCGCGCCACTGCAAGAACTCCTGGCCTTGCACGAGGACAGGCAGGACCGGCAAGGGATCGTTGGGACGCTGCTCATGCTCGGCGAT
>JACQEV010000282.1 GCA_016200385.1 Candidatus Methylomirabilota bacterium | reverse complement strand
TTCGAGTGTTGATTTTGACCTCTTATCCTGATGAAAGGGAGAAAGCAGAGATTCAGGCGCTCGGAGCCGCCGGGTATCTCTTGAAGGATCTGAACCTCCAGGATCTCCTCCAGCAGATCAAAGGTTCAATGGCGAGCGGGGTTCATGGGAACCCCACGGGAGGTGATAAATGAAAAGGTATCGGATGGAGACATGGTCAGCCATGCGGTTCTTGGCTCTTTTCGGAATGGCCGTCTGGCTGGTCCTGATTACTACTGTACCGCTCCAGGCTGCAGAGCCCCCATCTCAGGAAAAGCCGCCTTCGGAGAAAGTCCTTGAGGACGAGTTTCTCAAGTTGGGAACGGAGAAGGGGATCGGTGACAAGGACTGGATGAAGTTCGAGCGACAGCAGATCAAGTTTCAGATTGAACAGTTCATTCCCCCACTCTTGCAGTCCGCCTTTACCGGTGACGCCTTTGTCCTCCCACCCAACGCCTTTCGGCCTGGCTTCGCCACACGATTCGCCCACATCAATGGCGATGACTTCTTCGATGAACGGGGCCTGCTGCATGAAGGTGTGCCATCAATGGACGGCAGGAAGAACACGGTGGTCTTTGGCAACTTCAACGTGGATCGGACCTTCATCGACTTCGACTTGCTCTACGGGTTCGACCTCGGAGTCAAGTATCTGCACAGCTTCACACTGAGGCTGAACATTCCCGTTATCCATTCGGACCTCAACGGGTTCGTCCACCCCAACGGCATCCGGCCGATTGACGTCGTCAACGAAGGAAGCACGTTCGATATCGGAGACGTCTCGGTCTTCCTGAAGAAGAAGATCATTGACCAGGCCGTGTTCCCTGTCGGGGTGGCCATGGTCGCTGGATTGAGCTTTCCCAGCGGGAGTAATAGTGAGAAGTTCACCAACAACGGACGAGTGCAGGTGAGGATGCCGGATATGTCAGGGCTGTTTCCTCCTGGGAGAAACTTTCTGACCAATCCGATAACGAGCAAGGATCTTCCCCTCAATATGCCCATCCCGCTGAGCCTCCTCGGACCGGGAATCGCCACCATACCCTACCCGGCGAGCCCGAATAACGTCTTCAATCGGTTTTCAGACGATGGGCGCCTGCCCGCTATTATCCAGCCAGGTCTGGGCGACGTCAGCGCCTCCATCGGCCTCTTCGTCACACGCCAGTTCTTGCCGGGGGACTTTTTGGTGGATTTCGAGGAGTCGCTGCCCCAGGCCGTTCGCGACCTCGGGCGCTGGCCCGGCCGGAGTGCCTTTCACATTGGGGCACTCCACCAATTCGTTCAGGAGAAAGACGGAATCGACCCTGGAGACGTGACCACCTTCTTTGCCAGTTACGTGAAACCCGTCTACAAGGACTATGTGGCGCTGGATCTGAGCTTCGTCGGTTTTCGGAGGGAACAGGACAGCTACCGCGGGACCGTGGTCCAACCGTTCGCCACGACCACGGCCGCGGGAGCGCCGGCGGTCGTCTTCCGGGAGGTCCGGCGTCAGCCTTTCTCGGGGGGTACCAGCGGGTATCTCGCGCCGAGCCTCATCATCAGTCCTGACCCGCAGATCCGTTTTACCATCAGCCCGCTCGTTCGCGTCATCGAGCCGGAGCTGGGCCCTGCCCCGGAATTTATCTTTCGTGCCGGCCTGGAGGTCACGTTTTGAATTCGAAAGAGAAGAAAGCCCCCGCATGAGCAGCGGGGAGGCATAGGAGGGAACAGCAATGGGTCGCGCATTGAAGGCAGGCATGCTACTCACGCTCGTCGGAGTGCTCTCAGGGGTCCCCGCCTCAGCCAAGATCTTCCTGAACGCCCCTGACGGGCGAAAGGTAGAGATCAAGGAGGGGACGCGGCAACCCGATCTTAGCATGTACCGCTCCCCCCTGGAGAGCAAGATCGTGGATCGCCGCTTCTATACCAACGAGGCCATGTACTTGGCCAACGAAGAAATCTTGTCGGGCATGGACTTCTTCCTTGACTCGGTCAAGGCCGGCTTCCCCATCGCCCATCACCTCCAGTTCCAGTGGGTGACCGCCTTCGAGAACTACTGGTACTCCCGCTACACCCTCCTCTGGGGCGGGCTACAGTCCCACATGGGCGTGGGCTTGGTTCATGGCCCGTATTGGACCCTCAAAGCGCACCAACTTTATCAGCAGAACCGTCTCAACCGAGATAGGGGTGAGCGGGTCCCCTCCAACAAAGATGTCCTCCTTGGCCGCTTCATGCCCCTCTACTACCAGCGGACCGGGTTTCCCAGGGTGTTCGACGACGCCTCCATGAGCTATCTCGATTATGCCTCCGGAGATCCTCACCTGGTGGGCCCGGTGATCACCGAGGACACCTTCGACGACCCTCAGAGTGGGAAGAAGGGGGGTTGGGGGGTCCCGCGCTACTGGATCGACCTGGCCAATTCCCGGTGGGACCATGACCGCATGGACACCACCCTGGACATGGGGGCCGTGGGACAGGGAATGCTGAAGAGGGTCCTCTGGGTCGAGTACTTCTTCCACAGCGATCACGTGGAGGAGTCTCCCTCCGACAAGAGGGCTCAGATCACTCTTCTCGGCAACGATGCGGAAGAGGGATTCCGGGGAGTCATGCTGGCCGTGGCCGGCTTCAACACCCTCTTGGAAGCCAAGGCGACGTTATTTGCTGATGTGACGGGGAAACACCTGGGCGCCATCGACCCCTTCGCCTATGATCCCGCGAAAGGCCTCCGCTACCTGCCTCACCAGATTGGCCCCAACATGGTCATGCTTGGTGACCTTCCGGAGCGGCTCTGGGCCCTGGACACCATCAAGGACAACTCCAGTCAATTGTGGGATCAAGCGTCCTGGCTCTGGGGGGCCAGTGAGTATTACTACCTCGCTCACCACTTCAAGCGAGCGTTCACGGACAATCCGCCGGTGGACGGGGGGATCATCGAGAAACGGACCAACCTGGTCGCTCGAGGGCTTGCCAATGTCCTGGTGAAAAACCTGGAGGCCATGCACCTGAAGGATGGCGTTCTGGCCTCGAAGTGGCGACCGGGACGAGGCGCAGGGAGCGAGGTCTCCATGAAAGATTCGGCTATCGCGATCCAGGCGCTCAAACATTATAATGACCGCCTCCAACTCGGTGATGACCCGGAACCGCGACTGCGGACGCTCGCGGTAAAGCTCCTCAAATCCCAGGCCGATTTTCTGTTGAAGGTCCATGGGAAGGATGGCTCGTTCTCCGAGAGATACCAGATCGCTACGAAAGAGGGACTTGGTGGAAACACCCTGAGCACCCCGCAGTGGTGGGGCATTCGGGCGCTTGTGGCCGCCTGGCACGTCACCGAGGACATCCGGTACCTGGAGGCTGCGCGCCGGACTTACAATTACCTAAACCTCAAATTCTGGGACGAGAAAAGCGGCCTGTATCGCACCCGCCTAGGAGATGACACGGTCATTCTCACTCCGTTGGAGGTGGGGGCCGCCCTAGGGGCCATGCGAGAGCTGATGATGGCTACGCCTCTCCACCTGGTGAAACCGCACATCGAGCGGTTTACCCGGTGGTGGGTTCAAGCGGTGGATGT
>JACQEV010000288.1 GCA_016200385.1 Candidatus Methylomirabilota bacterium | reverse complement strand
GGAGCGCAGCCCGCAAATCGCCGACCTCCTGGAGAAGTGGCAGTACGTCCTGGACAAGCTCGCCGAGGACCCGATGTCGCTGAACCGCGAGCTCGACTGGGTGATCAAGCGCGAGCTCATCACCTCCTACATCAGCCGCAAAGGCTGCTCTTTCGACGACCAGCGCGTCTTCATGATGGACCTGCAGTACCATGACATCAAGCGCACTCGTGGGCTCTACTATCTCATGCTGCGGGACGGCATGATCGATCGCGTGATCACCGACGCGGAGATCGAGCGGGCCATGACGACCCCTCCGCAAACGACGAGGGCCAAGGTCCGAAGCGACTTCATCAAGTTCGCCAATGAGAAGAACAAGTCGTACGACGTCGGATGGAGCTATCTGAAGCTGAACGACCGGTATCAGCGCACCATCCTGTGCAAGGATCCATTCAAGCCTTGGGATTCACGGGTGGATGAGTTGATCGGCTCGTCATAAGTGTTGCCGGAGATACAGGTTGCTTGCCCATAGTGGGCGTACGAGGGAGCCGGGTGGGTGAGGGAGTTGATGAGAGCCTGACATGGTGGGCGGCAAGATCGACAGATAGAGGGGTGGCAGCCGCCATCCCTCTTGTATTTCCGCCTGTCGTGGGCGGACCATGAGAAAGGAGCAATCGAGTGGAGGTTGAGGTCAAGGCACAGGACCTGCTCTCCTATGAAGGAGACGCCCTCATCGTGAATCTCTTTGAGGGGGTCAATCAACCGGGCGGCGCCACAAGGGCCGTGGACAAGGCGCTCGCCGGGTCGATCGCCGCGGCCATCCGCCGACAGGAGTTCAAGGGAAAGCTTCATGAGCGGCTCCTGCTTCACACCTTTGGCCGCCTTCCGGTTGAGCAGGTGCTGGTGATCGGGCTCGGCAAGCAGGAGGCGTTCACGCTCGATCGGATCCGATCGGCTTCGGCAGAGGCGCTCCGCCATCTGCGCGATGTCGGTGCCGGGCGAGTGGGCTCGATCATCCACGGCGCCGGGGCCGGTGGCATCGAGGCGGGGCAGGCGGCCTGCGCCGTGACCGAGGGAGCGCTGCTGGGTCTCTATCGGTTCGGAAAATATAAGAAGCCGGAGGATCACGAGGAGAAGGCGATCCAGAAACTCACGCTTCTCGAGCGCGACAGGGCGAAGATCAGGGCTATACAGGACGGGGCGCATCGGGGTCGTATCCTGGCCGAGGCGACCATCCTTGCTAGAGACATGGTGAATGAGCCGGCCAACACACTTACGCCATCAGAGCTAGCGGATCGGGCCAGGAAGATGGCGCGCGCGCTTGGTCTGACGGTCAAGACGCTCGAGCGTGCCGACATGAAGAAGCTCGGTATTGGGGCGCTCCTGGGAGTTGCACAGGGAAGTGAGGAGCCGCCCAAGCTCATCGTTGTCACCTACAAGGGCAAGAAGCGAAAGGGGAAGGGACCACACCTCGGTTTTGTTGGCAAGGGGATCACCTTCGATTCAGGGGGAATCTCCATCAAACCGAGCGAGGGGATGGAGGCGATGAAGGGCGACATGGCTGGTGGGGCGGCAGTTCTTGCGGCCGTCAAGGGGATCGCAGAGCTGAAGCTGCCGGTCGATGTGACGGCCATCGTGCCCGCCACGGAGAACCTTCCGAGCGGGACCGCCCAGCGCCCTGGCGACATCGTCAAGGCCATGAACGGCAAGACCATTGAGGTCATCAATACCGACGCCGAGGGGCGCCTGATCCTGGCCGATGGATTATGCTATGCCTGCGACATGGGCGTGACACATGTGGTGGACGTGGCGACGCTGACGGGTGCCTGCGTCGTCGCGCTGGGCTCACTTCGTACTGGCGCATTTACCACTGATCCGGGGCTGATGCGTCGGGTGAAGGAGGCCGGGGAGGCCTCGGGCGAGAAGTTATGGGAGCTTCCCCTGGACGATGAGTATGGCGAGCAGATCAAAAGCGACTATGCTGACATGAAGAACGTGGGCGGGCGGAAGGCGGGAGCTATCACGGCCGCAAAACTCTTGGCGAACTTTGTAGGCAAGACTCCCTGGGTTCACCTGGACATCGCCGGGACCTCACAAGCAGAGAAAGACCAAGGGTACCAGGTGAAGGGTGCAACGGGCGCCATGGTCCGCACCCTGATCCATCTGGCGATGGACTTCACCGCTGCCAGGCACGGATGATCTGCGACGGAAGCAGAGGGTGCAGCGCGCTACGACCCCTCTATACTGCGACGCAGGTCACGGTCCTCGTGACGCCCTTCAAGGTCCGGATCTTCGAAAGGACGATTGCTCCGATCGCGCCGACATCTGGCGCTTCGACGCACGCGATCACGTCGTAGGGTCCCGTCACAGCGTGAGCCGACTTTACCCCCTTCACCTTCTGAAGCGCTCTCACGATGTTAGCAGTTTGATCCGATGCACCTTCGATCAGGACGTACGCAGTCGTCGTCACGGTGAGTTCCTCCTCTTAGATGGCCTAGGGTTCAGGGTAGAGGGTCTAGGGTTTAGGAAAGCACTCCGCAGATCCCGAATCCTGGCTCCGTAACCGTATTTTCGATCTGATCGAAGACCACGCCCCCCTAGGAGCCATGCGGCTAATCACGACCTGAACCATCTATACGTCAAATCCCTATTCCTCGCAAGGGGAAAAGACCGGATTGCCCAGGCGAAACGCGGAAGATAGTGTAGTGCAATCATAGGACGAAACACCCGATCGGGTTTCACGCGAATGGATGGAGCCGACCAAGACTCCTTATCTGCCCCGCCCGGCGACGGCTCACAACTGGAGGGCACGTCTGCTGATGAGACTATTTACACGGCGAACTTTTTTAATGCCTTTCTCGCCAATTTCTTCTTTTTCGCCAACGTGAACGCGTTCACCCTTCTTCCCCTTTACATCAAGGGGCTTGGGGGGACCGAGTCCAAGGTCGGCGGGATCATGGGGACGTACAGTCTGACGGCGATCCTCGCCCAGCCGCTAGCTGGCGCTTTATCCGATCGTTTCGGGCGCAAGCGGTTTCTGCTGCTAGGGGCGTCGCTAGGAATACTGACGTCGATGGGCTTCGCCTACTCGACTCAATTGGATGTCCGCTTCTTCCTCCTTCGCGTGGCGCAGGGTATCGGTTACTCTGTTTTTTACGTTGCCAACCTCACCCTGGTTGCCGACATGGTTCCGGCGAGTCGGCGTGGAGAGGCGGTGGGCCTGTTCGGGATTTCGGGACTCATCACCATCGCCCTCTCTCCGGCTCTGGGCGAGCAGCTCATTCGGGTGACGGGATTCCCTGTCTTTTTTCAAGTCGCTGCTGCGGCTGCTATTGCGTGTTTGCTGGCTAGCCTGGCGTTTCATGTTCCTCGCCATACCCCCGCCGCGTCTCTGCCGCCGGGCCTCTCAGTGCTGATTCCGTCGGTTCAGATCCTGCCGCCGATTCTTCTTGCGCTGGTCTTCGGCCTCGTCTCGGGAACGGTCTTTGTCTTCTTGCCCATCTATGCCAAGCAGGTCGGGTTCGAGCGGATTGGTCCGTTCTACATCGCCTACAGTGCGGGCGCCATCGGGATTCGCTTGACCTGCGGAAGACTTTCTGACCGCTGGGGGCGCAGGCAGGTGATCCTACCAGCCTTATTGCTCATGGGCGTTGGCACGCTGGGCCTGGTCTGGCTTACCTCTCCGGCCTCTTTGCTGGTGGTGGGGGCGGTCACAGGGATGGCGCACGGCCTTCTGCATCCTGCTCTGAGCGCATCTGTGATCGACCTCTCGATGTCGGAAGAACGCGGGCGGGCCCTCAGTGCTTTTAGTACCGCGATCCTGTTGGGCAGTGCCCTGGGGTCGTTCGTGTTCGGCGTTATGGC
>JACQEV010000287.1 GCA_016200385.1 Candidatus Methylomirabilota bacterium | reverse complement strand
GCTGATGAGGTAACCTCCCCGTGAAGTTAGGGGCAAACATGTTGGACCCACTGGTATCTGCTGAGAACGCGAGGCGAGCAGTTGGCCGCGCCCTCGATCCAAACCGCCGGAGCATCCTCGGGCAGTTCTTCACCCCTCCTGCGACAGCTCGCTTCATGGCTTCCTTGGCCGATCCACGGTGTGAGCGCGTTCGTTTCCTTGATCCTGGTGCTGGAGCTGGAGCACTGACAGCGGCCTGGGTCGCCGAGATATGCTCGCGCACGCGTCGTCCTAGGGAGGTCGCCCTGACCGCATTTGAGATAGATCAGGCCCTCCTACCGCTACTCCAGCAGACGTTGGCGGCCTGCGAGCGAGCGTGTGCCGAGGTTGGCATAGCCTGCAAGTGGGAGGTCCGAGCAGGGGACTTCATCGAGGCGGCTGTCTGCGCCCTCGACACGGGCCTCTTTCCCATCGAGCCTCTCGCGTTTGATCTAGCGATCCTCAATCCGCCCTATAAGAAGTTTCGGAGTGAGTCTCGTACGCGTCAACTTCTCCGCCGCGTTAACGTAGAAACGAGCAATCTCTACACAGCCTTTCTTGCCCTCGTCGTCATGCTTCTGGACGACGAAGGAGAGCTTGTTGCCATTACACCAAGAAGCTTCTGCAACGGACCGTATTTTCGACCGTTTCGTAGGCACCTGCTGAGCAACGTCAACCTGAAGAGGGTTCACGTGTTCGAATCGCGGGACCACGCCTTCCGTGACGACAGTGTGCTTCAGGAAAACGTGATTCTTCATGGAGTAAAGGGAGTCCGTCAGAAACGCACCGTCCGAATCTCGTGGAGTCGCACCCCTGAGGATGAGAATATCGTAGAGCGAGCCGTTCCGTTTCGACGGGTTGTCCGGCCTGGTGACGCCCAAGCGTTCATACATCTCGTTCTCGATCGCGAGGGTCAAGCCCTCGCTGACGCAATGGAGAGGCTCCCCTGCACGCTAGACGACCTAGGGCTGGCGGTGAGTACAGGTCGCGTTGTGGACTTTCGGGCTCGTCGCTGGTTGCGTTCGCAGCCCAACGCGGAAACCGTTCCGCTCATCTATCCGACCCACTTCGATGCCGGCGTCGTCCGGTGGCCGAAGCCGACGACTAAGAAAGCGAATGCCATCATTTACAACAGCAGCAGCGCGGCGCTCATGGTGCCTCCTGGGGTATACGTGCTCGTCAGGCGCTTTTCCGCGAAGGAGGAGCGGCGTCGAGTCGTGGCTGCGGTTTTCGACGATCGCATCGTGGCGTGTGATGCTGTGGGCTTTGAGAATCACCTCAACTATTTCCATGAGCGTGGCGCATCGCTCGAACGGACGCTGGCCTGGGGCCTGTCTGGGTTTCTGAATTCTTCGCCGCTCGACATGTACTTCCGCCAGTTCAACGGCCACACTCAGGTCAACGCCGCCGACCTTCGCGCCCTGCGCTATCCGACGAGGACCGCCTTGATCGACCTCGGGCGCAGACTCCGGGGCAACATCCCGAGCCAGGACGCGCTTGATGCTGTGGTTGCTGACACGCTGGGCTGGCGCTGATGGCCAGTGGTCGCGAACGACGCATCGCTGAGGCGCAGGAGATTCTCGCCGCTCTTGGTTTACCCAGAGAGCAAAAAAACGAACGCGCCGCCCTCACCCTGCTGGCCCTCGTCGATCTCACACCAACGAAAGCTTGGTCGGCGGCGGCGAATCCCCTGATGGGAGTGACGCCCATCATGGAGTTCGCCGCAAAGCACTACCGAAAGAAGTGGGCACCAAACACACGCGAGACTGTTAGGCGGTTCACCCTCCATCAATTCGAACAAGCAGGATTGGTTGTTGCGAATCCCGATGAGCCTGGTCGCCCCACAAACAGTCCGAATTACTGCTACCAGATCGAGCCACGTGCGCTCGAGATCATCCGGACCTTCGGCACTACGAAGTGGGTTGACGCGCTGAGACGCTACCTTGTGGACATTCGGACGCTTGCGCAGCGCTACGCGCAGGCGCGGAGCATGCGCCGCATCCCTCTCGTCGTTGCCGCTGGGGTGACGATTGAGCTGTCACCCGGTGGGCAGAACGCGCTTATTCGCAAAGTCATCGATGCGTTCTGCCCCCTCTTTACGCCTGGCGCGAGGCCGCTATATGTGGGAGACACAAGGCAAAAGTGGGCCTACTTCGATGAGGACGGCTTAGGCGCGCTGGGTGTCGTAGTCGAGGAGCATGGCAAGATGCCAGACGTTGTGGTGCACTATACGGACAAGAACTGGCTTGTTGTGATTGAAGCTGTAACGAGCCACGGTCCGGTGAACCCAAAGCGGTTGGCGGAGTTGAAGTCGCTCTTCTCGGGTAGCAGCGCAGGGCTGGTCTTCGTGACTGCCTTCCTCAATCGTCGTGGGCTGCTGAAGTATCTGAGTGAGATTGCGTGGGAGACTGAGGTGTGGGTTGCGGACGCACCCGACCACATGATCCATTTCAACGGAGAGCGATTCCTTGGACCCTACCCGTGATCATGAACACGCGCGGTGTGGAGCCCGCGATGGCGGCCCGCTGCTGCGATGGCCGCATAACAACAGCATGCAGTTGGTGGCGATTCGCGCCGCTACTGATGCCGGAGCCGTTAGACGCACGGGGCTTGCCTAGGTGACGAGATGAATCCTCGGCCCAGCAAGGTCGATTTCGCGGCACCATATGACAAGCTATATACCCCGGAGGTTGGGTCGTGGACAAAGGAAAAGTATCGTCTCTTTTGGTGCTACGCCGACCTGTTCGCCACCTCGATGAAGGACAAATGGGATCAACGGGTCTACGTCGATCTGTTCGCAGGGGCTGGCCACGTCCGCGTTGGCGAGAACGGTCCCTACCTTCGCGGGACACCGCTCCTTGCCTTGCGCGTTGTGCACCCTTTTGACTGGTACGTATTCTGTGACCAGGATCCGAACTGCATCTCAGCACTTCGGAAGCGCGTGGAGAGGCTGCGTCCAAGCGCTGAAGTTCGATACGTGCCGGGAGACGTGAACCACATCACCTCTCAACTGGTAAAGGCGATGCCGCCCCTGGGATCAGGCAAGAAGGTCCTTGCCTTCTGCTTTGCCGACCCATTCAGATTACGAGACCTTCACTTCACTACCATCCGAGCTCTCGCCCAGCGGTACATGGATTTCATGGTGTTGATTCCAGCCATGGATCCCCGCCGGAATGAGGCGACATACCTCGATCCTTCTAGCGATGTCGTAGACCTCTTCGTAGGAACCCCGGCTTGGAGGGAAGAGTGGGGGAACAAGCAGAACGCAATGACCTTCGATACGTTTGTTGCAGAGTTCTTCTCTGGGCAGATAAGCCACCTTGGTTACACTCACGGAGGCCTACAGGACAGTCTCCTCGTTCGCTCAACCGAGAAGAATCTTCCCTTGTACAGGCTCGGATTCTACAGTCGGCACGAGCTTGGGAAGCGATTCTGGAAAGAGGCCAGGAGGTACAGCAACCCTCAGATGGATTTGTTGTGAAAGGATGAAGGCGCATGGCACAGTCGTCCCATATAGAGTGGACTGACGCAACCTGGAATCCAGTGACCGGTTGCTCGAAGGTCAGCGCCGGTTGCAAGAATTGCCTAGCACCTGAAACCCAGGTGCTCTTTGCTGATATGACTTGGCGAGCCATTGGTGACGTCAAGCCCGGCGCCACGCTCGTTGGATTCGATGAGCATCTCCGACTTGGTCACAATCGGGCCATCCGCGAAGCTGTCGTTCAGAGGGTCTGGCGCAGCATTCAACCAACGATCCGTCTCAGGGTTGGCGAGCGCGAGGTCATCACGACCGCCGATCACCGATGGCTCTGTGAGCCGCGGCCGTGGTGGAGACGGACGGACCGACTGCGCCTCGGCGTTCGTGTCCGCGTGTTCGGCGACCACACGGTGAGCCGTGACGAATCCACCAACTACATGGCCGGGTACATCGCGGGGATGACTCTGGGTGACGGCACATTTCGATTCGATCCCTCTTGGCGGAGCGACAAACTAGGCTTTCCACAGATGTATTGGCGCGTAGCCGTCACGGATCGCGAGATCTTGGATCGGCTGACTCGCTATCTCGCTGGTGCCGGTGTCCGGGTCGAAACGCGTCCGTTCGACTCGGGTGGGGGGGCACGCAAGCCCATCTGGAAGGTTGAGACTCGAGCCAAGTCAGAATTGCGAGCGATTGCCGATATGTGCTGCGAGCGGGACAGTGCCGATTGGCGAGCTGGCTGGCTCGGTGGCATGTTTGATGCGGAGGGCTCGCACGACAGGAATCTCCGAATCAGTCAGAAGGAAGTAGCGGTCCTGGAGCGGGCCGCAAAGTATGCGGCGTCTTTCGGCATCGCGACTCGTATCGAGCGATACAACGGATGCTCCTCCACGCTGCGGATCGAGGGCGGAGCGCAGGAAAAGGCCGATTTCCTCTCAACAGTTCGCCCTGCCCTCCAGCGTAAGATCGATGACTTGTTCGGACGACGTCTCGACGCGGGTCTCGAGGAGGTAACCGGAGTCGAGAGGCTCGGCGAGCGCGAAGTAGTCGACATCCAGACATCGACGGGAACGTTCATCGCCGCTGGAATCTGCACGCATAACTGCTACGCAGAACGAATGGCCCTCCGGCTCCAGGCGATGGGCCAACCGCGCTATGCCAACGGGTTCTCGGTGACGCTACACCATGATTTGCTTGACGCACCCAGGCAGTGGCGTTCACCACGCTTTGTGTTCGTGAACTCCATGAGCGACCTCTTTCATGAGACTGTTCCATTTCCCTTCATCAGGCAGGTTTTCGAGACCATGGTGGAATGCCCGCAGCATGTCTTCCAGATCCTTACAAAGAGAAGTAAGAGGTTGAGGGAACTAGGACAGCGGTTACCCTGGCCAGAGAACGTCTGGATGGGTGTAAGCGTAGAGGACTCCCGAGTGATGTTCCGCATTGAAGATCTTGTTCAGGTGCCAGCCGCGGTCCGGTTCCTATCCTGCGAACCACTCATAGGTCCGCTCGACGCGCTCCCGCTCAGCCGGATCGGCTGGGTCATTGTCGGTGGCGAGTCTGGACCGGGTGCCCGGCCCATGCGCCGTGAGTGGGTCCTGTCGCTGCTGAGGCAGTGTCGAGAGCACAACATCCCGTTCTTCTTCAAGCAGTGGGGTGGCACTTGGAAGAAGAGAACAGGACGTACGTTGAATGGCAGAACCTATGATCAGCTGCCCCGGCCGCGTCCCCCACTCTCCGCGCAGCCGGGTGTGAGGGCAAAAGCTCCATGCACGACACCTAACACGCCGGTCCGGTCGCCAGCCGCCTTGCGTGTCACGCCGCTCACGACGCAAGCGCGGCGCCACGCGGTCCGCGGCTGACCGGCATGCCGTTAGACGGCAGATCCCACACTGCACGAGTAGTCCACTAATAACGCGGGGTGTTGGACGCCAGTCGGCCTCGCCTTAACTGAGGAGAAACATATGTCTCGAAAATCGTTTGTTTTTGTGGTAATCATGCTTTTTGTATTAGCTCCTATAACTGTCTACTCAGATTCGCAATTAGGCCCATCTGGAGGCGGTGGAGGTGCACCGTTTACAGATGTTGCGCCACCGGGTGCGCGAATCGTTGAAGTGCGGGTACGGGCAGGCGCTCTGATCGATGCTGTCCAGATCGTTTATGAGACTGCTGATGGCCAAAGGATTGAGACGCCACGGCATGGAGGATCAGGCGGGGGACTCCATGTTTTACAGTTAGGGAGGGGTGAATATATAACCGAGATAAGAGGCAGGTATGGAGCTAGGGTTGATTCGCTTACCATAGGAGTAGAAGGTAAGAGAGCTGACTGGACGGGCTTCCATGAGGGCGGGTCTGGAGGCAGCGCAGAGTACAAGTATCAAGCGCCATTTGGAACAGAGATAATTGGGTTCAACGGACGGTCCGGTGCCGAACTGGATGCAATAGGCGTTATTCTGCGTAGACGATAAGAACAGTCCCGCCCTGATAGAAAATTGCATTTTGAGAGCGATTGCTGTCTAACAAGACGCCCGACCGGAGCCAGTACCTCCCCCAATAAAGTGGACACCCAAACCTAACAACTGAGGGGGTGTCCCATGCGAGGTGTCAAGCGCGGTCAGGCGTCCACAGGACGGATGAAGAAGCATCGCTACAGCCACGAGTTCAAGATGGCGGCGGTGAAGATGGGCGGGGGAGTGGGCCGTTGAGGCATACTGTGCTGAGTTGAAATTTTTTTGCTTGACTTATTAGTCATATGTATAATATTGGTAGTAGAGGCTTCCTTAGTGGGGCAAAGAGCGAGATTACTTCGCCTGCGGCTCGCAATGACAACGTGAAGAAGGGGTGGAGGCAAGGGGATCAAATGGAACTGACGGAGCGGCAGCGCCAGATTCTCAGGTTCGTTGCTGACTATAAGGCCAGGCATGGCGCTCCCCCGACCTTGCGTGAAATCGCTCAGCACTTGAAGATCTACATTCGGGGGGTCCAGTATCACCTCGAGCGCCTCGAGCGGGCCGGGTATCTCACGCGGGCGCCCAAGCGGTCACGGGCCATCGAGCTGCGCCACGAGCCCCGCGCGGCGCTCACGCCGCTGCTCGGCCGGGTGATGGCCGGCAAGCCGGTCCTGTCCGAGGAGCACATCGAGGCGAGCTATCCGCTCCCCCGGGAGTGGACCGGAAGCGGGGAGACCTTCCTCCTGAAGGTCCAGGGCGACAGCATGCGGGATGCCCGCATCTTCGATGGCGATCTCGTGCTCGTGAAGGTGCAGCGTGAGGCGCTCCCCGGCGAGATCGTGGTGGCGATGGTCGATGACGAGGTCACGGTCAAGCGCTTCCAGACGGATGCCAAGAGGGTCGTCCTCACGCCCGAGAACGAGGACTTCGCGCCCATCAGGATCGGGAAAGAGACGTGCTTCAGGATCTTAGGAAAAGTCATTGGTGTCTTTCGGAAACTCTAATCATGGAACGGGTTCCGCCTCCCAGGCTCTTCTTTTCCCAATTCGCCCTCTCCCTCAACCGCTGGGGGGCTCAGGGCGGCCTCGTCCTGCTGTACGGCAGCCAGGCCGTCCTCACCTACTCGTTGCGGGCGATCGCCTCGCTGCTGGCCTCCGGGCAG
>JACQEV010000286.1 GCA_016200385.1 Candidatus Methylomirabilota bacterium | reverse complement strand
CCGGCACGGCAATCGCCGAGGTCACCCCCGGCACGACTTCGAAGGGAATCCCGGCCTGGAACAGCTCCAGGCCTTCTTCTCCGCCTCGTCCGAAGATGAACGGGTCGCCACCCTTCAGGCGCGCCACCACCCTTCCCGCCGAGGCCTTTTCGATCAACAGGCGGCCGATCTCCTCCTGAGGTGTCACGTCGGCCTCGCCGCCCTTCTTGCCGGCGTAGATCAGCTCGGCACCGGGCTTGGCGTATGAGAGCAGACGCGGGTTGGCGAGGTGGTCGTAGATAACCACATCGGCTTCTTGGAGGCATTTGACACCGCGGAGGGTTATCAGGCCTGGATCGCCCGGCCCTGCGCCGATGAGATAGACTTTCCCCTTCATCCATACTTTCCCACCCCTCACCCTCCCCGCTCTCCCAAGGAGAGAGGAAAGGATGAGGGAAGATATGGACCGATTTCCTGAAGAATCGCGTCCGCGCCCGCGGCGAGCAGCGTTTCTGCTAATGCCTGTCCCACCGTGTCGGGAGTGCTGGCTTCCCCCCGCAACACCTCTTTCACCATGCGCTTCCCGTCCAGACTGGCCACCATTCCGGTGAGGACGAGCGAGTCCCCTTCGATCTGGCCGAAGGCGGCGACCGGGGTCACGCAGCTTCCGCCCAGGCGCCGCAGAAACGCCCGTTCCGCCGCGGTCGCCAGTCGAGTCTCTCGATGATCGACCGCACCGACAATCGGAGCAACACGCGGGTCGCCCTCCCGGATTTCGATCGCCAGCGCGCCTTGGCCAATCGCCGGCAAGCTCAGCTCGGGATGGAGCCGCTCGGTGATCCGATGCTGCAAGCCAAGGCGATTAAGGCCCGCGATCGCAAGGACGACGGCATCCAGGTCGAGCGTTTCGAGTTTCTTGAGCCGCGTCTCCACGTTGCCGCGCAGCGGTACGATCTGGAGGTCGGGTCGGTGATGGAGGAGCTGCACTTGCCGCCGCAGGCTGCTGGTCCCGATCCTTGCGCCAGCAGGCAGTTCTGCGAAGCGAAGGCCGTTTCTGGTGATAAGCGCGTCACACGGATCTTCACGACGCATGACAGCGCCCACACGGAGGCCCGGCGGCAACTCCGCTGGGAGGTCTTTCATGCTGTGGACCGCAAGGTCGATCCGGCTATCGAGAAGGGCCTCCTCGATCTCCTTCACGAACAGGCCCTTTCCCCCGGCCTGCGCAAGCGGCGAATCGAGGAGCTTGTCACCTGAGGTCTTGATGGGGATGAAGCGAACTTCCAGATCAGGCGAATGCTTGCCGAGAGCTTCCGCGACCAGCCCTGCCTGGCACATGGCAAGCGGGCTGCCGCGGGTGCCGAGCCTCAAGGAAGCGCGCTGCACATTACTTCTTGCGGAAGGGCGCAGCAAGCAGCGCCCCTACATCGCACCTCGCACCTGACACGTCGCACCTCGCACCTCGCAAGGGCGCAGCAAGCAGCGCCCCTACTCATCTCGGATAGCAAAGAGCCTCCGGAGCACACTCACATAGAGGTGGCCATCCTTCATAGCCGACTGCCGTTTCAGCTCCGTCATCGGATCGTGGAGGATCTTGTTCACGATCGAGCTAGCGAGGCTCGAGATGGCCTGTCGTTCCTCCGGGGTCAGGTCTGGCAGTCTCGCAAAGACCCTCCGGAGTTCCTCCTCGCGGATCGACTCCACCTTCTGACGCATGGCGACGATGGTGGGGACGACCTTGAGGCCCCCGAGCCAGCCAACAAACTGCGACACCTCCCGCTCGATCAACACTTCTGCCCGCTCCGCCTCCCGCTGCCGCTCGCGCAGGTTGGCCTGCACCACTCCCTGGAGGTCGTCGATATCATAAAGGTAAACATTGTCGATCTCGTTGGCCGTCGGATCGATGTCCCGTGGAACCGCGATGTCGATCAGGAAGATCGGCCGATTTCGGCGCTGGATAATGATCTCTTCAAGGTCCGCCTTGGACAGGATCTGGTGCGGCGCCCCAGTTGAACTGATGATGATGTCGGCCCGGACCATCTCCGCCTTGGCATCGTCATAGTGGACGGCCCGGCCATGAAACCGCTCAGCCAGCTCCACCGCCCGATCGAAGTTCCGATTGGCCACGATGACTGAGCCGACGCCGTCGGCCAGCAGGTGCTTGGCGGATAGCTCCGACATCTTCCCGGCCCCAATCAACATCACTGAGCGACCCTTGAGGTCGCCGAAGATCTTCTTGGCCAGCTCGATGGCAGCGGTGGAGACCGAGACTGCCGAGGCCGCGATTCCTGTCTCGGTCCGCACCCGCTTCGCCACATGGAAGGCGGTTTCCATCAGGTTATTCAGAATCACGCCTGTGGCTTCCTGCTCCAGAGCGATCCCATACGCCGCCTTCACTTGGCCCAAGATCTGGGGTTCGCCGACCACCATGGCATCGAGGCTCGACGCCACGCGGAAGATGTGCCGGAGGGCCTGATCAGCTTTGAGCAGATAGAGATGGGACTCGAAGGTCTCACGCGGAAGCTTGCCTCGTTCGGCGAGGAACTCCACGAGGAACCGGCGCGCAGTCTCCACCTCGTCCACAACGGCGTAGGCCTCCACCCGGTTGCAGGTGGAGAGCATCATCCGCTCAAGGATCTGCCCGCAGGCGCCGACTCCCTCCAGGACTTCTGGCAGCTCGGACTCCGGGAAGTGAAGCTTTTCCCTGAGGTCGAGTGGCGCTGTCTTGTGGCTTAGACCGAGGACAATGATATCCATCATGCTTTCGCAGTTCCGAGTTTCGGGTTTCGGGTTTCCACTTCTACACTCGAAACTCGGCACTCGAAACTCGAAACGTTCCATCAAAAGGCGTGGGTCCCCCTGATGACCAGATTCGCCCCGAGGGAGGCAAAGACCACTCCGCAAAAGCCGATGATCGACAAGATGGCCGCCTTCCTTCCTCGCCAGCCCCCTGCCAGCCGTCCGTGCAACAGTGCGG
>JACQEV010000285.1 GCA_016200385.1 Candidatus Methylomirabilota bacterium | reverse complement strand
GGCGCCGGGGGCAACGCCGATCATCGAAGCGGCCTCCTGCTTTGCCTTCAGGATATCGATGGCGTAGCCGCGAGGGGGCGGGGGGTGAACCGTTTCGTTCGAGGGAACGAGGTATGCGCCTGAATCGGAGGCGGGAGCGATCGGACCTGGGCCTGGCAGAGCGACGTGCTGTCCCCAGGCCAAGCTTGGGAACAGGAGGGCAACGAGCGCGACGCTGAGAGAGCGAAAGCTTGTGGCTCTGCGCATCAGCCCTATTTGTGACTACACGAGCCTGATGCAGCTCCGCCACGACGCATGGTTGGATCCTCCTGAATCGCGCCTGGAGGGCGACCCTGGAATGGGACTTCCTGCGATTCCCGTTTTTCCTCCTCGTACCCTTCGAGCCTTCCGATGGGCACCTCCGTTGCCTTTTCGGTAGAGGGAGGACCAGGGGAAGGAGCCTGGTGCTCGGGGCCTGGAGCGACAGGCCCAGGGCCCGGCGCCGGGGATAGCTGCTCGGCGCTGCCGATCTGCGCTACGGCAGTCGCCTCAACGCCTAGATCGAGAGGCGCCTGCACCGAGCCTTTGCTACGCAATTTCTGATAGAGCGCCTGCGGGATCACGCTGGCTGTTGCGCTCCCCGCCTGCGTTGTTAGAAAAAGCCCGAGCCATATGCCAAGGAAAAGTTGCCACGAATTTGTAGTCCACATCGGATCCCTCAGGTCGCGTCCACGAAAACGGAAATGCACGTGTTGTCGCGAGCTTCGTTGATCAGCATGCCATGTTATGCGGTGTCCACGACACCGGCTCTCTCCTTGTCCTGCCTAGTGAGCTGCGCGGAGGTTGTGGATATGCCCGATGCTTTCTACCATAGCCGCCCGGCGGCGTCAAGGAATCGATCGGGTGGCGAGGTTTGGCAGGGGCGGTGGTGAGGGAAGGTGTGATATACTGCTGGCATGAGGATCCTCTCCGCCGAGTTCGTGACAAGCGTGGCGTCGCTCGTTCAGCTCCCACGCGACAGACGACCGGAGATCGCCGTCTCTGGCCGCTCCAATGTGGGCAAGTCCTCCTTGATCAATTGCCTCTTGCGCCGCGGGGGGCTCGCCCGGGTCAGTGCCGTCCCCGGCCGAACACAACTTCTCAACTTCTTCCTGGTAAACCAGGACTTCTATCTTGTTGATCTTCCCGGCTACGGCTATGCCAAGGTACCGGAGGCGATTCGGCGGGAGTGGGGACCGCTGGTCGAGGGGTACCTCAAGGCGGGGCGTGACCTGCGGGCGGTCATCCTGCTGCTTGATGCACGCCAGGGAGTCACGGAGAAAGACCTTCAGATGAAGCAGCTCCTGGACGAGTTCCTCCTCGATTGCATCCCTGTCCTGACCAAGATCGATAAGCTCCGAAAGACAGCCCGGCATGCTCAATTTCGCAAGGTCGCCGAGGCCCTGGGGTTGGGCGGCTCCCAGGTCATCATCCCGTTCTCCGCGAAATCTGAAGAGGGTCGAGAGGAGTTGCTGGCCGGCATTGCATCCCGTGTGAAGGGTGATCGCACACGACGCGTTCACCGTTGACTCACACCCCTGGACCTGCTACGCTGAGATCGGAAGTCGGCGAGCGGTAACCGCTGCCACTTGGTGTGGGGGTCCCTGAGGAGACAGACGATCATGACGGGTTCACGACGATTGCGGCAGGGTCTCGGTGGGCTGGTGGGCCTGGCCCTGTTCGGTCAGGGATGCGTGGCGGCGCACACGGCATTGCCTCAGTCTGAAGCCAACCGCTCCCTGCCGATCGTCGCCGTCGCTCAGGCGCCCGAAGGGGCGGAGGAGGAAGCCGGAGCCGAGGCCTACTATCGGTTCATGCGGAGTCTGCTGGCAGAGCAGAATGGGGATCATCAGGCCGCGATCAAGTGGCAGAAGGATGCCCTCCAGTTCGATCCCAGGTCCGTCGCCATGCAGACCCATCTGGCCTCTCTCTACGTGAAACGGGGCGACTTCAGGAACGCGATCAATGCGGGGGAGAATGCTCTCACTCTCGATCCGAAAAGCCTCCAAGCCCACCTGATACTGGCATCCGCCTATCAAAGCCTGCATAACCTTCCTGCTGCCGAACGGTATTTCCGCAGAGCGATCGAACTGAACCCAGCCAGGATTGACACCTATCTGCAGCTTGCGAGCCTGTACGTGGGCGCGAAGAGGATGCCGGAGGCGATCGCCATGTACCGGAAAGCGCTCGACGTCGATCCGGGCTCGCTCGTAGCCCGCTATAACCTGGGCCGCATCTACCTGGAAGAAGGACAGCCGGAACAGGCCAGCCAGGTCTTCAAGGAGATCCTGGAGCGCGATTCAGACTTCGAACCCGCGTTGATGGCGCTGGGGGCGAGCTTCGAAGCGCAGGGGCAATTGAGCGAGGCCAAAGAGGTGTACCAGCGCGCGCTGGAAGGGGACCCACGGAATCGAGACCTACGGGAACGTCTCGCCCACCTGTACATGAGGCAGAAGGATCTGGATGCCGCCTTCCGTGAATATCAGCGACTTCTCGAGCAAGAGCCGAACAACAGTTCGTTGAAGCTGCGGATCGGGCTCATCTACTATGACAAGAAAGCCTATTCGGAGGCCGTTGGGGCATTCAGGGATGTCCTTAAACAGGAACCGGGCAATCACGAGGTTCGCTACTACCTGGGTCTAACCCTCGAGGAGCAGAAGCGGTTCGACGAGGCATTGGAGGAACTGCTCCGAATTCCGAAGGAGAGTGCTCGCTATCCTGACGCGCTCTTCCACCGTGGCTACATCCTCAGCCAAAAGGAGCGGTATGACGAGGCCAGCGACCTCCTTTTTTCGGCGCAGGCGTTGAGGCCGAAGGAGGCCAACATCCCGTACCTGCTAGGCCTGATCTATTTCCAGCAGAAGAGCTTCTCACAAGCCATCGTCCAACTGGAGCGCGCGGCTGCGCTTGAGCCGAGTAACGCGGCCTTTCTCTATCAACTCGGCTCGGCCTTCGAGCGGAATCACCAGATCGACAAGGCCGAAACGACCTTTCGCAAGCTTCTGGCCATCGATCCCAAGAATGCCGATGGGTACAACTATCTGGGCTACATGTTCGCCGATGAAGGGATCAAGCTCGATGAGTCGATTGCCCTGGTGCAGAAGGCCCTGGAGCTGGAGCCCGATAACGGGGCCTTCCTGGACAGCCTGGGCTGGGCCTATTATAAAAAGGGAATGGTGGACGAAGCCCTGGTGGAACTGAAGCGTGCCGTGGAGCTTTCCAAGAAGGAAGACCCCACCATCTTTGACCATCTGGGTGACGTGTACTTTCAGAAGAGCATGGTGCGCGAGGCGATTAAGGAGTGGGAACGATCCCTTGCTCTCGATGCTGCCAACGAGGGGGTCCAGCAAAAGGTACGAAAGGCGCGAGACCTGCTCTCTCGGGAAGGTGGATGACGGGTCGGATTCGTCTCTGGCTGCTGGCGGCGCTGGTGGGGACGGTGCTTGTCGGGTGCGCGTATCTGATCGATCTGGTTCCAGAAGAGAAGAACCCCCGCCTCGCTTCGCGCTCCGTGACCGAGGAGATCCTTCGCACGCTTCTGGAGCGCGAATCCAAGGTGACGAGCCTGAAGGCCATGCTTGATCTCACCGTATGGTACGGTGGGAAG
>JACQEV010000284.1 GCA_016200385.1 Candidatus Methylomirabilota bacterium | reverse complement strand
GATCAAGGAGGCCAAGCACAAACAGTTCGAGATCGGCCTTGTGCTCGAGCGGCTAGTGGAAAAAGGGAAGATCATGGTGAAGCGGGCCTACGCAGACTGGGGTCGCTACGCTGACCACAAGCGGGCCCTCCACGAAGCGGCTATCGAGCTGATCGACATCCCGCAGAAACGAATTAGCGGAAAGAACAGCGCGGACATCCGCCTGGCGGTGGATGCGATGGACATGGCCTTCTCCAAGGAGCATCTTGACACCTTTGTCATCGTGTCGGGCGATAGCGATTTCTCGCCCCTGGTCTCGAAGTTACGAGAGAATAACAAGGAGGTCATTGGTCTTGGAGTGAAGAATTCGGTCTCGGAACTGCTGGTGGACAACTGCGACGAATTCATTTACTACGAAGACCTGATCCGCGCCCCCAAGAAGCCGCCCGTGATCTCTGGATTGCCCGAGAAGAAAGCGGAGGCGTTCCAGCTCCTGAGCGACTCCATCCAGGCCCTCATGCGGGAGAACAAAGAGGTGCTCTGGGGGTCAATGGTCAAGCAGACGATGATCCGCAAGCGACCGTCCTTTAACGAAGGCTACTATGGTTACAGCACGTTTTCCAAACTGCTTGAGGATGCCGCCAAGCACAATATCATCGACCTGAAGCGAGACTCCAAGAGCGGGACATATATCATCACGAGCTTCGCGGAGGCAGCCTAGTGAACGGGCCGGCACTGAGGGTCAAAGGGCGGACCGCGCTGGTCACCGGAAGTTCGCGCGGGCTTGGTCGCGCCATCGCGCTGGCGTTGGCGGACGAAGGGGCCGATGTCGCGGTGAACTATGTGGTGAACAAAACCATGGCCGAAGACGTGACCAACGCGATCATAGCCAAGGGGCGACGGACGGTGGTCTGCCAGGCTGACGTCAGCGATTACGATCAGGTGATCGCGATGAGGCAGGCGGTGGAAGAGTCCCTTGGGCCGATCGACATCCTGGTGAACAACGCCGGCGTCATCAGCGACAAGACCTTTGTCAAAATGGACCATGCCCAATGGCAGCGGGTGCTGTCGGTGAACCTTGACGGCACCTTTTACTGTTCAAAAGCATTTATCGAAGGGATGCTGGCAAAGGGGTGGGGACGAATCGTGAACATGACCGCCTTCACCGGTCAGGCCGGTAACTTCGGCCAGGCCAACTATGCCGCCGCCACCGCCGGGATTATGGCCTTCACCAAAAGCCTGGCCAAGGAACTGGCGAGCAAGGGGATCACAGTGAATGCCGTCGCTGCGGGGTTCGCGGAAACCGACATGGTCCGGACTATTCCGGAGCGAGTACTGAAGCGCCTCATTGACCAGATCCCAATGAAGCGCCTGGGTCGCCCGGAGGAGGTGGCCCGCGCCGTCATCTACCTGGTGTCGTCCGATGGTGACTATATCACCGGCCAGCAGATCAGCGTGAACGGTGGCCTCTTCGTGTGATCCTTCAGCATGCCGTACAAGGCGCCTCCATTCCTCCGTCGAATGATCCGGCGTGAAGCCGCTGGTGAGATCGCAGCCCTCCTCGGCACCACCCTGCTGCTCCTGTTGATGATGAGCCAACCGGACTGGGACGAACCCGCGTACCAGATCATCTGGGGAGCGGCTGGCCTGGGCCTTGTGGCGCTCGGCTTTTATCTCATGCTGAGTCGGCGGAGTCAGCCTGGGCGCCAGCGAGAGGGCGCAGCAAGAGAGTGATCCAGGGGGACAGCTCAGCGCTCGAGGGGCCCGAGAGGCTTCAGGATTCGTCGAACGCCGGCTGCTTCCAAGCCATCCGCGTCGTCGCTGTCGTGGCTCCCTGGCCACCACGGCGATCCCGGTTGTTGTTATTCTTCCGCGACGCACATGACGCTAGCAGCGGAGAGCCCGTATGCAAGAAAGAGGCAGCCCCGACGAGCGGCTTCGGGCCGACCATCTCCTTGGATTGGTGTTTTGCGGCGTAACCGGTTTTAACCTGGTCCTCCTTTACAACCACGCAGTCGAGGCGAACTGGGGCTGGTTCACACTCGTCCTGCTGGTTTGCGTCCTCTTTCCTGGAGTCATTCCCTACTTCAACCTGATTTGCGCCTTTCGAGAGGGTCGCCTGAAGAAGAGGTGGCAGGAGCCATTTGCGGTAGCTATCGGTGCAATCGACAGCATTGCCATTCTCAGTCATTGGCCAGATGCCCTCATCGATGTCTCCTGGGTGTCGGCCTTCCTCATCGGCACCGCCGCCGCGTTCCTCCTGGTGGTCCAGTCACGCTAATGCCGTTCCAACTCATTCGGACAAATGGCCAAACTATGCGACGACCGATCCAAATGCCTGTGAATCATTTTGTCGTTAGGCGGATAAAGTTGGAACGGCACGAGCGACTTCGCCATGGAGCGGAGCGGGAGTCCCATGCGGCGGCCGCTCGGGTCGGGACGATCGACCCACAGAAGGGAGAGGGAAGATGAAACACGAGGAGTTGATCTATGCCGTTAGGGGCCACGTAGCTTCTATCACCCTGAATCGACCCGATCGATATAATGCCCTGAATCTGCGAATGGTGGAGAAACTCCTGGAGGTGGTGCTGGCCTGCGACGAGGATCCGGAGGTCCGCGCAGTGGTCCTTACCGGTGCCGGTCAGGCTTTCTGCGCCGGCGGAGATGTGAACGAGTTCGCCGAACGCGCTGAGACCCTCTCACTCCACCTGAAACGTCTTCTGATGTTTTTCCACGGTATCGTCTCCCGCATCAGTCGGATGGCGAAGCCGGTTATCGTCGGGGTCAACGGCGTGGCCGCCGGAGCCGGAATGAGCTTGGCCATGGCCTGCGACCTCGCCGTGGCAGCCGAGTCGGCCAGGTTCACCATGGCCTACTCCAAGATCGGGGCAACCCCGGATGGCAGTTCCAGCTACTTCCTCCCACGGCTGGTGGGGCGACGGCGCGCGCTGGAGTTGACCTATACCAACAGGGTCCTCACGGCGAGGGAGGCAGAGGCCTGGGGCTTGGTGAACCGGGTGGTGCCGGATCCCGAGTTCGCGGCCGCCGTGAGCGCCCTGGCGGCGGAGCTGGCCTCCAGCCCCACCCTGGCCCTCGGACGGGCCAAGCAGCTTTTCTTACTGAGTGAACATGAGAGCCTGGAGACACAGATGGAACACGAGACCCAGCTCATCGCTCTGAGCAGCCAGACCCCCGACTTCCGAGAGGGGGTGAAGGCCTTCACGGAAAAGCGGAAGCCGACTTTCAGTGGGCGTGAGTGATGCCGAACGTGAATCTGGGACGCCCCCGACCTCGTAGCGGACGACCCACCCGCTCCACATTGACAAGTCGGTATGCCTGGGGTAAGGTAAGATAGTCCGCTAGGGGCGCGGTTGCTGAGACGTCCGGATGGAATCGGGACGACCCTTAGACCTGATCTGGGTAATGCCAGCGTAGGGAAGCGGGAACCGGGCGCAGTCAAGACGGCCGCAGCCGCACCTCACGGGGCTGCGGCCGTGCTGTTTGAGGGAGGCGTGAATCGGGAATATCCGGATCACCCCGTCCTGGCCGTGGGGGCGGTGGTGGTGAAGGACGGAAAAGTGCTCCTGGCGAAGCGGGGCGCAGAGCCGGGTCGAGGCCTCTGGAGCCTGCCGGGCGGAGCCGTCCACCCGGGAGAGGAACTGAAAGTGGCCGTCGCCCGAGAGCTCCGCGAGGAGTGCGGGATCGAAGTGGTCGTCGAGGAAGCCGCCGAGGTCGTGGAGCGGATGATCCCCGACGCCGAGGGGCGCCTGCGGTATCATTACGTTATCCTGGACTACCGCGCGAGGTGGCTGCAGGGCGACCTCTCTCCGTCAGAGGAGGTGGAAGAAGCGCGCTGGGTGGATCCCGGTGATCTACATCAGTACCGGATGACCCGGGGCACGGCGGACGTCATCCGCCGCCTGCTTGCGCGACAACACGACGGCCTCAGAGGTCTTGGGGGATAGCGGATAGGTCACTCGACGTGGAACTGATGGTCAACGGCAAGAAGCTCGAAGTGACAGATGGCGCCACCATCACCGCACTCCTGGAGGAGCTGAACATCAACCCTCTGAGAGTCGCCGTCCAGCTCAACCTGGAGATCATCAAGCGGGAGCGGTACGACACGACGACCCTAAGAACAGGCGACACGCTGGAGATCATCACCTTCATGGCGGGCGGTTCCGAATGAGAGACGAAGGGGCGCGGGAGGACAAGGCGATGGAGAAGAGCGACACCCTCAAGTTTGCCGGAAGGGAGTTCCGGTCCAGGCTCATCATCGGGACGGGGAAGTACCCCGATCACCGATCGATGCAGCGGGCGCACGAGGCCTCAGGCGCCGAGATCGTGACGGTGGCGGTAAGAAGGGTGAACCTGGATCGGACCCAGGAGTCGCTCCTAGACTACATCGACGCGAAGAAGTATACGCTCCTGCCCAACACCGCTGGCTGCTACACTGCCGAGGAGGCGATCAAGACCGCGATCCTGGCCAGAGAGGTCGGCCTCTCTGATATGGTCAAGCTGGAGGTGATCGGCGATCAGCGGACCCTTTTCCCCGATAATGAGGAGCTCCTGAAGGCAACGAAGGTCCTGGTGAAGGAGGGATTCGTCGTCCTGCCCTACACCAACGACGATCCCGTCATGGCCAAGAAGCTGGAGGACGCCGGCGCTGCCGCCGTGATGCCGCTTGGCGCCCCGATCGGTTCCGGCCTCGGCATACGGAACCCGTACAACATCAAGATCATCCTCGAGGCGGCGCGAGTCCCGGTCATTGTCGATGCGGGAGTGGGTACGGCCTCCGATGCCACCATCGCCATGGAGCTGGGATGCGACGGGGTCCTGATGAACACCGGGATCGCGTGCGCCAAAGATCCGGTGGCGATGGCTGAGGCAATGCGACACGCTGTCATCGCCGGGCGACTGGCATACCTGGCCGGGCGGATTCCCACTACCGCCGAGACCGACGCCTTCGCCGCGGACCGCGCGCCCGACAAATACGCAACGGCCGTGCAACGGCTGG
>JACQEV010000010.1 GCA_016200385.1 Candidatus Methylomirabilota bacterium | reverse complement strand
CTTTCTTAAAGACGGTGAGAACCTGTTGCTTCGTATCTCGCTCTTGCATGTCTAACATTTTACTGCTTCTCTTATGTCGTGTCAATAAGTATAAACGATAAGTGATAGGACTACTGGCTAACAAAATAATTAATCCCCGCCTTCAGGTCTTGATGGAGGAGAGAGGGCTGAGAGGGCCATGAGGAAGGAAGACAGAGTAATCCCTCAGATTTTATTCTGATGGGTTTTGATTTTCTGGAAAGAAGAGCGTCGAGGTGCGGGTTCTGGCGAGTGCTGTTCAGAGCGCCGCTGGCCATGCGCCCCCTCACCTTCATCCTCTCTCCCACCGAGGGAGAGGAGAAATTAGTGCAGGGGGAGAGTCGAAGAGGAGTTTAGGGGAGGGGGGCGGGGAGGGCGCAGCGGCCCATGGGGTAGAGGTCGAGGCCGCGGGCAGGCGGCTCATCCATATGCCCGGCGGCTCGGAGGGCACGAACAACCCTGTGGTCGCAGCTTTCATCCGCCAGAAAGCGCACGGTTTACTTCCTGGCGGATCGCTTGCGTGTCCTGAGGAGGACCGTCTCTTCATGGGCGACGGTGTCAGCGGCATACCGGATCGCGGCCTGGATGTCTTCACGGGTCAGCCCAGGATAGGCGGTCAACAGATCGGCCGCTCGTGCCCCCTCGCTGAGCTTACGGAGGATCAGTTCGACCGTGACTCGGGTCCCACGGATGACTGGTTTCCCCATCATGACCTTGGGATTGATCTCGATTCGATCTGTGATCGTCATAGGGAATCCCTCCTTGTTGAGAGCCGAGTGGTGGCTACGAGGTCGCCCAGTAGTCTGGTGGGGCATTCGTGACACGCCATCCTGATTCCTCGCCCGCCATAATGTAGCAGACTTAAGGCGGTTTGTAGTAGGCTCACGGAAGGGGCGGGGTGTGTCCGTTTGGAAGGCCAGGCACTGCAGCTTTTGTCTCGCGCGCTCTGGGTGAATAGCGTAGGGGGAGGGCTACTCGATCACGGGAGAGGTGGCCGACGTTGTAGGACTGATCGGCGCATTGGATCATGTACACCCAAAAGCTCATCGTGCGTCTCTTATAGCCGACATCGTGATCGAAATGCAAATAGGTCAGCAGAGGAATGCCACCCTTCGAGACGGCCCTTCGAGACGCCTCAGGACAGGCCCTGCGGGCCTCCTCTGGGAAGATGGAAGCGGCACTTCGAGACGGCGCGAAACTACCGCGCCTCCTCAGTGCGAACGGAACTTCAATCGGGGTTAGGGGAGGGGGCAGCGGAGGCCGGCTGGCCTCTTGACGGCCGCGTAGAATCGCTCCAGCGCCCAGACAGGCGGTGGAGAGGATTCGCGAGCGTGGTGCTGTCATAATTTACACGAGGATGAAAGCAGGGTTTCGAGCGACCAGAAGAATTGCCGTAACAGAAGGCAACCGGCGCGCTGGAGTTCTTTGACGAACTCCTTTCTTTTCATATGGCAATCGCTTTTTCCTGATAGTTATCAGGGACATCCTCCATGACCATCATTTGGTAGGCGTCCTTGAGATTTTCCTCAAGTTCCTTCAATGTTTTTCCCTGTGTCATGAGTTCAGGGTGCTCTTTCAGCTTTCCGAGCCAAAACTTGCCGCTCTTCCAGTAGATCATGCTCATTTTGCCTTTCATAAGCTTCCTCCGGCGCCTTTGGTTGTATACCGTTATGCCGAAATGATACCGGTTTCTCAGCCCCACCCGTTGACTATGTTGATCAGCAAAGTCTAATCTTCAAACGTTGAACAGGTGCAGTTATTCTCTCCTGTTTATAAAGACCTGTCAAGGTTGTCCGGAACCCGCCGTTGCAGGTGGAGCATTTCATCATAAATCCGTTCACGAATCCGTTCACACTTCGAGACGGCGGGAAAACACCGCGCCTCCTCAGGGTGAGCGGGATTTGGCCATGTGGGGCTCGTCGCCCCGTCACGTTAATCCTCTCCCGCGCGGGGGAGGGGAGACGCGAAGGACTGGCGCAAGACCTCAGAGGCCCCCCCATATCAAGTTCACATTTGACAAGGTTGAATAGGACCAGTATAATGACCATAATTCTGACCGTTCCTGAAGGAGGGTGCCATGAAGGAGGTAGATCGCTTTATCCCGATTACAGAGGCCAAGACTCGGCTGCTGGACTTGGTGAGGGATCTGCAAGCTGAGGATGACATCATCGCCATCACGAAGAATGGGGTCCCCGCCGCCGTCCTCCTTAGCGTAGAGAGGTTCGAGGGGTTTCTGGAGACCATCGACATCCTGAGCGACGAGAAGGCTATGACGTCTCTGCGTCGCTCCCTCCGGGAGGCTCGAGCCGGCCGATGGATCCGCCATGACGAGGTCTTCGGGAAGCGGTGATGGCCCTCCGGGCGCGATACACTCCCGAGGCCTCGGCCATCATCAAGAAACTCCATCCGACAGTCAAGACGGCCGTCCGAGCCGGGATCACAGAGATCATGAAGGATCCGCTGGATGGTCGCGAACTCCAACTCGAGCTAAAAGGCTTCCGGTCCTTGCGCGTCGGAAAGCATCGCATCATCTACAGGGTCAACGAGGACGAGTCCTGCGTTGAGATCCATTATGTGGGCCGCCGTAGGGATGTGTACGAAAGCTTCAGGGGAAAATGGACGGGCGGGGGAAAGTCGAAGAGAAGTTCAGGGGGGGGCGAGCCCCCTTTGCTGTTTAAGGGAGGGGGGCGGGGAGGTCGGAGCGGCCCATGAGATAGCGGTCGAGGCCGCGGGCGGCTACAGGAAGAATTCTCCGTCTTTGTACACCACTTTCCCCTCGGTGAGGATGTGACCCAGGAGGTTGGTCGGCCTGGCTTCCTTGAGATCCTTGGGCGTGTATGGTCGGATCTCGACAGACGAATCGGTTTCCAGCACGGTCTCGACGAGCAGATCCATCAGCTTTCGATGGCTCATCCGCGCGAAGTCTGGCGAGATCACGGCCAGGTCCACATCACTCCAGGCATCAGCCTCGCCGCGGGCGTGAGACCCGAAAAGCACCGCTTGTCGTACGCGGACTCGCCGTTGCAGGTGCTCGATCGTTCGCCTGATTATTTGTTCCGTATCAGGTGCCGCCTTAACCGCTTCCACAGGACCTCCGTCTGCGCCAGATGCGTCATCGCCACTGACCGAGTGATCTGTTTCGCCAGGGCGTGAATCTCTGGGGGATATCGACTCTGCAGGTAATAGAGTGACAACCGCTCGAGCAGCGCTTTGTCATCTTGTGAAAGCTCAAGCCCGGCCAACTCTGCAAGGCGCCCTAGGCTGTGAATCCTCGGCGGGAACGCGGCGGTGCGTCTCGTCAGGTGGGCTTTCAGAAGCTTTTCCAGGGACTGCTGACACATAAAGAGGACGTAAAGGTAACGGCGGGACCCTAGCAGTGCCCTGGCGGTTTCCAGATCGTATCGGGAGGCATCAACCCATGACTTAACATCCTTGCCTGTGGAATCCGTCACTATCGTTGCCCCCCGAGTCAGTTGGCTGCAAGCCGTACTTTAACTGGACACGAAGCTACCTCTCGTCGGAGGGCAATGTCAAGGTTGAAAGGTAGCGGTCAGGGATCAGCCTTCAGTACCGAATCCCGCTCGCCCTTCGAGACGGCGCGGAAACACCGCGCCTCCTCAGGACGAACGGAAGCTCTGTTGGGGTTAGGGGAGGGGGGCGGGGAGGTCGGAATGGCCCATGAGATGGCGGTCGAGGCCGCGGGCGGCGCTGCGGCCCTCGGCGATGGCCCAGACGATGAGTGACTGGCCGCGCTGCATGTCGCCTGCGGTGAAGACGCCGGGGACGCTGGTCATCCAGGTCTCGTCCCGCCAGACATTGCCGCGCTCGGTCATCTTCACGCCGAGGTGCTCCAGCATCCCGTTCCGCTCCGGACCGAGGAAACCCATGGCGAGGAGGACCAGGTCCACCTCCATCTCGAAGTCCGTGCCGGGGACCGGCTTGAAGTCGAGCCGGCTTCCTTCCCGGACCACCTCGACCCGGTGGGCATGGAGCTTCTTGACGTGGCCGTTCTCCCCGGAGAAGCGGGTCGTGGAGACCGCGAACTCGCGGGTGCCGCCCTCCTCGTGGGCGGCAGAGCTGCGAAAGATGACCGGCCACTGCGGCCAGGGGTTGTCGGGTGCCCGCGTGTCGGGCGGACGGGGGAGGATCTCGAACTGGTGGACGGAGAGCGCGCCCTGGCGGTGGACGGTCCCCAGGCAGTCGGCGCCGGTGTCGCCCCCGCCGATGATGACCACGCGCTTGCCCTTTGCCGTGATGAACTCCTCGTCGGGGATGACGTCGCCCTCGCAGCGCCTGTTCTGCAGAGGGAGGTAGTCCATGGCGAAGTGGATCCCGCGAAGCTCGCGCCCGGGGATCTTGAGGTCTCGCGGGGCGGTCGCTCCCCCCGCGAGCAGGATGGCGTCGAACTCTCGACGAAGCTCCTCCACGGAGACGTTGACCCCGACGTTCGTATTGACCCTGAACTGGATCTCTTCTTTCTCCATCAGCTCCAGCCGGCGGTCGAGAACGCGCTTCTCCATTTTGAACTCGGGGATCCCGTAGCGGAGCAGGCCGCCGATCCGGTCGGCCCGTTCGAAGACCGTCACCCAGTGGCCGGCGCGGTTGAGCTGCTGGGCCGCTGCCAGGCCGGCGGGACCGGAGCCCACGACGGCCACCTTTTTGCCGGTGCGCACGGCGGGCGGCTGTGGCGTCACCCACCCTTCCTCGAAGGCGTGGTCGATGGTCGCCAGCTCGATGGCCCTGATGGTCACCGGGTCGTTGTTGATGTCGAGGACGCAGGAGCCCTCGCACGGGGCGGGGCAGAGCGTTCCGGTGAACTCGGGGAAGTTGTTGGTTGCGTGGAGGCGGTCGATCGCGTCCTGCCACCGGCTGCGGTACACGAGGTCGTTCCAGTCGGGGATGATGTTGCCCAACGGACAGCCCTGGTGGCAAAAGGGCACGGCGCAGTCCATGCAGCGCGCCCCCTGCTTTTGGAGCTCCTCCGTCGGGTAGGGAAGCATTTGCAGCTTCCAGTCGCGGAGCCGCTCCTCGATGGGTCGGTAGGGCTGCTTTTTACGCTTGAATTCGACGAAGCCCGTGGGCTTACCCATGCGCCCCCACCATCGCCGCCTGCTCCCAGGGGATCCCTTCCTGTTGGGCGCGCTTTATCGCGTTGATCACCCGCTTGTAATCCTTCGGCATCACCTTCACGAACTTCGGCTGCATCACGTCCCATTGCTTCAGGATTCGCTCGGCCACGGTGCTTTGGGTATAGCGGACGTGGCGGCGGAGCAGCTCCTTCACATCCTCGATTTCTTCGTCGGCGATCAGCGGTTCGAGATCGACCATGGTCAGATTACAGCGGACCTTGAAGTCGCCGGCCTCGTCGAGGACAAAGGCGACGCCGCCGGACATCCCCGCGGCAAAGTTCCGCCCGGTTTCGCCGATGACGACGACGCGCCCGCCGGTCATGTACTCGCAGCCGTGGTCGCCGACGCCCTCCACGACGGCCCGGGCACCGCTGTTCCGCACGGCGAAGCGCTCGCCGGCCAGGCCCCGGAAATAGGCCTCGCCGCTGGTGGCGCCGTAGAGGACCACGTTGCCTACGAGGATGTTCTTCTCGGGGACGAAGAGGGACTCCAGGGGCGGGAACACGATGATCTTGCCGCCCGACAGGCCCTTGCCGAGGTAGTCGTTGGAGTCGCCCTCCAGGGTGAAGGTGATTCCCTTCGGGATGAATGCGCCGAAGCTTTGCCCCGCCGACCCGGTGAAGTAGATCCGGATCGTGTCGTCGGGCAGCCCCTCGGCCCCGTAGCAGGTGGTGATCTCGTAGCCGAGGAGGGTGCCGACCGTTCGATTGACGTTGCGGATCGGCAGGCGCAGGCTCACGGGCTCGCGTCGCTCAAGCGCCGGTTGGCAGAGCGGGATGATGGTGGTCCGGTCGAGCGCCTTTTCGAGGCCATGGTCCTGCTCCCTCACCTTTCGAGTCGCGACGTCGGGCCCGACCTCCGGGCGATAGAGGATCGAGGAGTAGTCAAGTCCTCGGGCCTTCCAGTGGCCCACCGCCTTCGCCATATCGAGGCGGTCCGACCGGCCGATCATCTCATCCATCGACCGGAACCCGAGCTTGGCCATCAGCTCGCGAACCTCCTGAGCGATGAAGCGGAAGAAGTTCTCGACGGACTCCGGCTTGCCGGTGAATTTCTTTCTGAGCTCGGGATCCTGGGTCGCGATGCCCACGGGGCAGGTGTTCAGGTGGCAGACGCGCATCATGATGCAGCCCATCACGACCAGCGGCGCCGTCGAGAAGCCGTACTCTTCCGCGCCCAGCAGGGCCGCGATGGCCACGTCGCGGCCGGTCTTCATTTGCCCGTCCGTCTGGACGGTGATTCGATCGCGGAGCTTGTTCATGACCAGGACCTGTTGCGTCTCGGCGACCCCCAGTTCCCACGGGAGCCCTGCGTGCTTGATGCTGCTGAGCGGGGACGCGCCCGTGCCTCCGTCGTGACCGGAGATCAGGACCACGTCGGAGTGGGCCTTGGCCACGCCGGCCGCGACCGTTCCCACGCTGACCTCAGCGACGAGTTTCACGTGAACTCGGGCATTTGGGTTACTATTCTTCAAGTCGTGGATGAGCTGTGCAATGTCCTCGATCGAGTAGATGTCGTGGTGCGGGGGAGGGGAGATCAGCCCCACGCCTGGGGTGGAATACCGGACCTTGGCGATCCACGGATAGACCTTCTGACCGGGAAGCTGGCCACCTTCGCCCGGCTTGGACCCCTGGGCCATCTTGATCTGAAGATCGGTGCAGTTGACCAGGTACTCGCTGGTCACGCCGAAGCGGCCGGAGGCGACCTGCTTGACCGCGCTGCGGCGCCAGTCGCCGTTGGGGTCGCGCTTGTAACGCGCCGGGTCCTCGCCCCCCTCGCCGGTATTGGACCTGGCGCCCATCCGGTTCATCGCGATGGCGAGGGTCTCGTGGGCCTCCTGGCTGATCGAGCCGTAGGACATGGCGCCGGTGGCGAAGCGCTTGAGGATTGACTTGATCGGCTCGACCTTCTCGATCGGGATTGGCTGGTCGGCGAACTTGAACTCGAAGAGTCCCCGCAGGGTGCACAGGTTTCCGTTCTGCTGGTTCACCAGGTCGGTGTACTCCTTGAAGATCTTGAACCGGCCGGTGCTGGTGGCATGCTGGAGCTTGAAGATGGTATCGGGGTTGAACAGCACGCACAGGGTCGCCAGGCCGCGCCGCAGGCCGC
>JACQEV010000297.1 GCA_016200385.1 Candidatus Methylomirabilota bacterium | reverse complement strand
TAAGCGCATCGAGATGATCCCGCGGAGTAGCGAGGCCAGTTGCAGCCGGATCTGTCTCTGCTGGTAGGGCGGGTAGATCGCGATGATGCGATTGACGGTCTCGGCCGCATCGATGGTGTGCAGCGTGCTCATGACCAAGTGGCCAGTCTCTGCTGCCAGGATAGCCGTGCTCACCGTGTCGAAGTCGCGCATCTCTCCGACCAGAATCACATCCGGGTCCTGCCGGAGTGCGGCGCGCAACGCTTCAGCGAACGACACGGTGTCGATCCCCACTTCCCGTTGGGTGATCAAGCAGCGCTTATCCCGGTGGAGGAACTCAATCGGGTCCTCGATGGTCAAGATGTGGCCGGTCCCGCTATTGTTGATATGATCGATCATAGCCGCCAGGGTGGTCGATTTTCCGCTCCCCGCGGTGCCGGTGACCAGCACCAACCCTCTGGGTTCCAGGGCCAGCGTCGCGACAATCGGCGGAAGATTGAGTTCATCGAGGGTCTGGACCTTATCGGGAATGACGCGAAAGGCGACGCCGATCGTCCCCCGCTGCTGATACAGGTTGGCACGAATCCGTCCCACACCCTGAACGCCGAAGGCCAGATCCAGTTCGCGGCGCTGCTCAAGCTGAAGACGCTGCCCGTCCGTGGCGACAAGGTGGATCACAGCATCCAGGTCAGCCTGGGTAAGCCTAGGTCGATCCTGCAGAGGGAGGAGTTGGTGGTCGATCCGAAGAACCGGTGGCACTCCGACTTTGAGGTGGAGGTCCGAGGCCTGGTGCTGGAGGGCGAGCCTCAGCAGCTCATGAAGATCGAACGGCATCCCTACGAATCCTTATCTCTCATTGATATGCTCCCGCCCAGCCATGACGGTGTCAACGCGCATCCGACGCCTCTGCCTCTACAGCCCCGGCCATCCCCAGAGCGGCGCGCACCTTCGCTTCGATCTCGCCGACGAGGGCCGGGTTTTCGTGGAAAAAGCGCTTGGCGTTATCCCGTCCCTGGCCGATCCGTTCTCCCTCGTAGGAAAACCAGGATCCGCTTTTCTCGATGATCTTGTGCTCGACCACCAAGTCTAAGAGGCTGCCGATGCGTGAGATCCCCTCCCCATAGATAATGTCGAACTCCGCCTCCTTGAAGGGCGGGGCGACCTTGTTCTTGACCACCTTGACCTTCACGCGAGACCCGACCACCTCATCGCCCTCTTTGATGCTTGAGATCCGCCTGATGTCAAGGCGGACAGAGGCATAGAACTTCAACGCCCGGCCACCGGTCGTCGTCTCGGGATTACCGAACATGACTCCGATCTTCTCGCGAAGCTGATTGATGAAGATGACGCAGGTCTTGGACTTGCTGATGGCCGCCGTCAACTTCCGGAGCGCCTGGGACATCAGGCGCGCCTGAAGACCCATCGTGGGTTCCCCCATCTCGCCATCGATCTCGGCCCTGGGCACTAGGGCGGCGACCGAGTCGATCACCACCACATCGATGGCCCCGCTGCGGACCAGCACCTCGGTGATCTCGAGCGCCTGCTCTCCGGTGTCCGGTTGGGAGATCAGCACTTCATCGATCTTCACCCCCAGGGATCTGGCATAGGCGGGGTCCAATGCGTGCTCCGCATCCACGAAGGCCGCGGAACCACCCGTCCGTTGCGCCTCAGCGATGATATGCAAGGCTAAGGTGGTTTTTCCCGAAGACTCCGGCCCGAAGATCTCGATGACGCGACCTCGTGGGACCCCGCCCACTCCCAGCGCAGCGTCCAGCTCCAGTGAGCCGGTGGAGATGGCCGCGATTGGCAGGAGGGCACCCGAACTCCCCATCTTCATGATGGAGCCCTTGCCGTACAATTTCTCGATCTGGGCGATGGCTAACTCCAGCGCTCGGTCCCGCTCTTTCCGGTCCCCCCGTTCTATCACCTTCTCCACCATAAATCGTCCTCCCCGGTCCAGAAAGCCGTAATTGACGCGCCGCTATTGTTTCGGACAACCCTATGCCATTTACAATGGGTTGTCAATAGCGGCGGGCTTTTTGCTTGACAACCGCGCGAAAAGGGGCTAACAGAAAGGACCATCCTCTGCCGGCTGGTCGCTCGCTGTGGTCGGCACGCCTGTTGTTTCTCTTCGGCTTGGCCGCTGGAGGAGCGCCGTGGCGGCTCACATCCTTCGTCGCGTCCATCGCGTATTCTCCTTCGGACCAGGTCGGTCTTCCATCGCTGTTGTGCGCTTCAACGTCCTCCATCCCACTCGGGTTGCAATGACCCATGTACGTTGAGAGGGCTACCCGTGCTATCTTCCCCGACATCCTCCCTTCGAACGCTCTCGGGATCCTCACCTGTTGCCTGGCATCCAGCACCGAACGGCCATCGGTATCGCGAAGGCCTGCTTTCGTTAACGGGCTCGAGGGCCTGAGGGCGCGGTGATGTTTCGGGAGCTGTCGCGAACAATCTCATCTGCGCCGAGCCTCAAGGAGCTTCTGAAGGTCCTTGCTCAGCGGACGGCGGCACATTGTGGGACCGAGGTGTGCTCGATCTTCCTGTGGGATCCATCGGGCGATCAGGTTGTCACGATGACCTCTCAGACGGCATCGGGTGAGGAGATCGACTTGCACCCGGCTCAACCTAAAGCCCCGGGCCGACTGATGGTTGATGACATGCCGCTTCTCGCCGCCACCGCCGAGCGACGCAGTCCGATCGTCCTGGATAACCCGGTCGCAAGCCCCTTGGTTCCACCACGATGGGTTGAGGTGTACCACGTGAAGTCGCTTATATCGGTTCCACTCATGTGGCAGAACAGCGTGATCGGGGCCCTCGTTCTTCATCGTATCGGGGCAACCAAGGGCTTCACCGACTCACAGATACATCTGGCGAGCAATATTGCCAGTCAGGTGGCCATGGCCATCGAGAACGCCAGGCTGGTTCAGGCGACACAGGCGCGACTTCGAGAGAGTGAAACGCTGCTCGCCGTGAGCCAGTCGGTGAGCTCCACGCTGGACTTGAAGGAAACGCTCCAGCGCGTGGCTCGCGAAGCTGCGCTCGCTGCCGGGGCCGACAGCTCGGGCGCCTACCTTTTGGATCCCAGAGAGGGAGTCATTCGCCCATTTGCCAGCCAGAACTTGCCCGATTGGGTGTCAGAGCCGTTTCAACGGAATCCTTTTTCCGTCAAAGCCTTCCCGCTCGTCCAGGAGGCGTTCGACAAGCGGGTCCCGGTCTACTCGTCCGATGTCCCGGCCGATCCGCGCTGCGCCCACCCCGCTATCCGCCGCCTGGCGTTCAAATCATGTCTGATCGCCCCCATGATCGCCAAGGAGAAGTTCATCGGCGTGCTCTTCCTTGTCTGGTGGGAAAAGTCGCACACGTTCACGTCGGACCAGGTCCGGCTCATGGAGGGCGTGGCACGCCAGGCAGCCATGGCCATCGACAACGCCTCTGCCTATCACGAAATCGAGAAGTTGAACATCAGCCTTGAAGACAAGATCGCAAAACGGACCCGCGAGCTGTCGGAGATCAATACGGCACTTGAGGAATCACACCGGAGGCTGCAGGAGCTCGATCGGGTGAAGTCGGATTTCCTGCTAAACATCTCGCACGAACTTCGCACCCCGTTGACAGCCATTAAGGGATCCGTTGACAACATGCTGGATGAGATCACCGGGCCCCTCAGCGAGCTGCAACGACGTTATCTGATGCGCGTCAAGGTCAATGCTGATCGACTCGTTCGGCTGATCAATGATCTGCTTGACCTGGCGCGCATCGAAGAAGGCCGGGTCCAGGTCACCCCGACCTTCTTCTCTTTGGCTGGCCTCGCAAGCGAGCTTCTGGAGACACTACGGCCGGTGGCTGCCGAGAAGGGTCTCGAGCTCTCGCTTGCCGAGGGACAGGACCCGTTGATCGTCCATGCGGATCGGGATAAAGCTGGTCAGGTGCTGATGAACCTTCTCGGGAACGCGATCAAGTTCACTCCGTCGGGAGGAAGCGTCAATGTCGAGCTGGCCGGCGATGAAGATGCGTTCGCGAGGGTCCAGATTTGCGATACCGGTGACGGGATCCCACCGGAGCAGCTTCCCCGCATCTTCGACAAGTTTTACCAGGTCCAGCTCGGCATACAGGCGAAGGCAGTCGGGACGGGTCTTGGGCTCTCTATCGCAAAGGGCCTTGTGGAGCTCCAGGGCGGGCGCATCTGGGCCGAGAGCCAGCTTGGCCAGGGGAGCACTTTCTGTTTCACCCTCCCGCGTCGACCGCTCGCGGAGCTCCGTGGCGCCGCCGTCTCGGGCGATGCACGGAGCGACCGATGAGCGTCTCCCGCGCCAAGATCCTGATTGTGGATGACGACTTGGACATCCGGGAGG
>JACQEV010000296.1 GCA_016200385.1 Candidatus Methylomirabilota bacterium | reverse complement strand
GTTGGTCGCGGCACCTATCGACGTCTGCTCGCAGGGGAGTACGAATTTGCCCCAAGACTCTCCCTCCTCGAAATCGTCCGTCGCCTGGAGCAGGGGCGAGGGCTTGTCCATCAGGTGACCATCCCCGAGGGTTTCGCGGCTCAGCAGATCGCCCGGCTCCTTGCAGAGCGGGGGCTGGTGAATTGGGATCGGTTTATGGCTCTCCTCCAGGACCGTCAGACGGTAGAGCAGTATGGTTTAGGAGGCGAGTCGCTCGAAGGGTACCTCTTCCCCGATACCTACCGCTTGATCAAGGGACTGAGCGAGGAAGTGATCGTCCATCGGATGGTTCGGCGGTTTCAGGAAATGCTCGGGCCCGAGGAGCACACGCGCGCCGAGAAACTCGGAATGTCGGTCCATGAGATCGTGACCCTGGCCTCCCTGATCGAGCGGGAGGCACAGGTTCCGGAGGAGCGGCCACTCGTCTCGGCGGTGTTTTATAACAGGCTGCGACGGGGGATCCCGCTGCAATCCGATCCCACGGTGTTGTACGGCCTCTCCCGCTTCAGCGGCCGGCTCACCAAAGCGAACCTGCAGGCGCCATCCCCTTACAACACCTATCTCAAACAGGGTCTGCCGCCCGGTCCGATCGCGAACCCGGGACGCGCCTCCATCATGGCCGCCCTCCATCCCGCCTCGTCCCGGTACCTGTACTTCGTGTCGAAAAATGACGGGACCCATGCCTTCTCCACTACGCTGCAGGAGCACGGGGCGATGGTGAGGAGGTATCAACTCGGGAGAGGGGGATGATGCGGGGCTCGGTGGTGATCGTCCTACTAGGCCTCATTCTCGTTGGCTGTGCCGGAGAGCAGGTTGCGGTGAAGCGGGAGCGGGGCGATAGCCATTACAATCTCGGCCTTGCCCACCTGGCCGGCGGTGACGCCAAGCAAGCCATCGGTGAGTTCAGTCAGGCGATCGGCGAAGACCCCAAGATTCCTGCGTATCACAATGCCATGGGCCTGGCCACCCTCGTGGATCGGCGGATTGATCTTGCCATTGCCTCCTTTCAGAAGGCCGTCCAACTCGATCCGGAGTTCTCTGATGCGTATAACAACCTCGGGTCGGCCTACGTCCAGCGCCAGGAGTACGATCGAGCCATCAAAGCCTTCAAGCAGGCCCTGGCAAATCCGGCCTACCTGACCCCCGAGCAGGCGCACCTCAATCTGGGAAATGTCTACCAGGTTGAGGGGAAGCTTGCCGAGGCGATCGAGGAGTTCAAGCGGGCACTGGATGTGTCGCCCGATTTCGCTGAGGCGCATAATCGGCTGGGCTACGTCTACCTGGCGCAGGGGAGAACGGAGCTGGCAATCGCCGAGCTTTCACTGGCCCTCAAGCAGGCGCCGCAATTGGCCACTGCCCACCAAAGCCTGGGCTTTGCCTATCTGGCGGCAGGAGAGAAAGATCAAGCGAGGCACGAATTCCAGAAAGTGTTGGAGCTGAACCCAACGAGCGAGATGGCGGCGGAAGCGATGCGCCAGCTCAAACAGCTCAATCAGTAGAGCCCCCTTCTCCTCACCCATCTGCTCTCCTTGTGGGGGAGAGGACAGACGTGGGGGGTCATTTTCAGGCTAAGCAATGACAGCACTCATGGTGGGGAAGATCGACACAAAAGTCAAATTGAAGGGGCTGAGTCTCGAGGAGATGGAGCGGTACGCCGCCGCTCTTGGCGAGCCATCCTATCGTGGCCGCCAGCTCTTCCAGTGGATCTACGGGCGCGGGTGCAGGCATTTCGAGGAGATGACCGACCTGCCCGCAGCCCTTCGCGCCACCTTGGCCGAGCAGGCCTCGATCACCAGCCTCACCTGCTTTGGCAGACAGGTCTCCCGGGACGGCACCCGGAAATACCTGTTCGGCTGTCCTGATGGGAGACAGATCGAGTCGGTCCTGATTCCCGACGAGGGACGGCTCACCGCCTGTCTCTCCACCCAGGTGGGGTGTGCCCTCGCCTGCGCCTTCTGCCTCACAGGGAAGATGGGGTTTGTCCGGCACCTGCAGGTCGGCGAGATCGTCGATCAGGTGCTTGCCCTTCGGGAGGACCTTGCGCCGGGAGAGCGGATCGGCAATCTGGTGTTGATGGGGATGGGGGAACCGCTGCACAACTACGAGGCTACGGTCAAGGCGCTGGCGATCCTGGTGCATCCCCTCGGCCTCGCGTATCCTCCGCGCCGGGTCATGCTGTCCACCGTCGGTCTGGTCCCGGAGATCGTGCGCCTGGGCGCCTCTGGCCTTGACGTGAACCTGGCGGTGTCGCTGCACGCGGCAACCGATGAGCTGCGCGACCGCCTGGTCCCGATCAACCGTCGCTATCCTCTCAAAGAGTTGATGGCCGCCCTGAGGGCGTATCCCCTTCCCCCTCGACGGCGGATCACCTTCGAATACGTTCTCATGGAAGGGGTGAATGACCGGCCGGAAGATGCCCGTGAACTCGCGCGGCTCCTGCCGGGGCTTCGGTGCAAGGTCAACCTCTTGCCACTGAACGAGGCTTCGGCGATCCCGTTTCAGCGACCCGCGCGCCAGCGCGTTGAAGCCTTCCAACAGATCTTGAAGTCGGCCGGCGTTCTTGCCACCATCCGGGAGAGCCGTGGCTGGGATATCTCGGCTGCCTGCGGCATGTTGACGATCGAGGACCAGAAACAGGACCAGAAACGGCTTGACAGCACTGGGCCGCTGCCCTATGATGTTTTTCGCGGGGTGGAGCAGTCCGGTAGCTCGTTGGGCTCATAACCCAAAGGTCGCAGGTTCAAATCCTGCCCCCGCAACCATGAAAATCAAGGGCTTAGGGAGCGTTTCCCTAAGCCCTTTTACATTCCATCTAACGCCTATCTAACACGCGCTCGCCCGACTGCCTTTTGGCGTGGGCCGTCCCTCACAGGTGTTTCCCGTGACGCCGCGCTCCTAGTCGCGTTCGAGGGCGAGTGGGCGGCCTGCCTGGCCTGCTGGAGTCCTCCCGCCTTGCGCGCGCGTTGTAGGGCGAGCTGCATCCCCCGTGGCGTCTCATAGTGCTGCTCCTTCTTCGGGTGCGAGCGGTTCCACTCCTCTAACACCTGCTTCCAGGGCACGGACGGCCTGCGCGCTCGAACAAAGGCATCAAGTTCCGCGACCTTTCCCGTGATCGGCTTTCGCTTCCTCCATCCCAGCTCCCGCAGCTGTGTCATGACGCGCTGGAGGTGAGGAAGGCCGATGGTGGTATCGTACAGATCCACGGTCGCCCACTCCTCAGCGAGCGCCTCTCCCGTCGGCGCGCTTGCGGATCTGAGGCGGGGTGTTACCACGATCCCGGGTGTCATGGGCTGCGTTCCCAGCAGGACCCACTGGACCGCCTGAGCCTGTCCCCACCCCGTCGCCGCTGCAAGCCGCGTCGTCTCCCTGGCCAGCCGGTGGAGTGTCGGGCTGTTCGCCGGGATGGCAGAGGGTTTCCCACGCTCGAAGGTGGGGATGGTCTCGTGGCGAACCTCTACGCTCCCCACAGCCCCATACGCCCCCAATCCCCGCGAGGTCTTGTCTGCGTGGCGCTTCCACCGTCCAAGTTTCTTGACCTGCCTGGCGGCCTGACCCACAAAGGCGCGTGACTCTCGTTTCAGCCAGGCGGTGGCCTTCGCCTCATCAGAAAACGGGGGCGACGGCGCATCGAACAGCGCCCGGCGAATCCGCTCCGTCCACGGCGTCGCCCACTCCGCACGCCTCGACGCGCGAAGCTGATCGGCGGGACTCAGTTGGAAACGCGGGGCCCTGCCCCCCTTGTCGCCGGCTGACCGCTCGATACACCACCGTGCCAGGGTTGCCACTTGCCTCAGGTTTAACCTCCCCCCACCGAACGCATCGAAGACCACCGCCGCAAGGCTCTCGATCAGCTCCCTGCCATATTGGCGGCCGTACACGATGCCCGCCATGCCGATGAAGCCCTCTCTGGTGTTTTCGTCCATCGCTCCCTCCGAATGCGAACAGATTATCGATATTAGTTGTTCGCAATATACAGTAGGCAATATGAAAATGCAAGGCGAGAATCTCATTGGTCCGAAAGATGTCGCCGCGCTACTCGCCGTGCCGGTTAGTTGGGTCTACGCGCAAGCAGAGGCGGGCCGGCTGCCTTCGTTCAAGATCGGAAAGTATCGCCGGTTTGACCCGCAGGCGATTCGGGAATGGCTCGAGCAGCAGCGAGGGGGGGTGAACGGGCGATGAGCCGCCCGCCGGTGGCGACGGTGACCCTCGACGCGTTTTGGGGTGCCCTCTTCCCTGACGGCGACGGCTTCATCGAGCTTCGCGCCCTGCCGAGTAAGGATCGGGATTTCTTCCCAAGTGACGATTTAGCCGGCATCGAATCCTTCCTCGGAACTCACTTAGCGGAGAACCTGTACTTCGGCGTGGCCGCGCGCGTCGCGCCCGGCGATGGAAGTCTCGCCGGCTGTGGCCGCCTAGTGGTGCTCTTCGCGGACATCGACTTCAAGACGACGCCAGAGTCGGGCGCGACGGCACGGCTGGAGCGATTTCCGCTGCAGCCATCGATCGTCGTCAAAAGCGGCGGCGGCTGGCATTTGTACTGGTTACTCCGCGAGCCGGCGGATCTCCGGGTCAATGGGGAAGCGGCCAGGATCAAAGGCTTGCTTCGTCGCCTCGCCATTGCGCTAGGCGGTGATCTCGCGGCCGCGGAGCCTGCGCGAGTGCTTCGGGTTCCTGGCACCTTGAATCAGAAGTATACCCCGCCGCGTGAGGTCTTGGTCGAACGGTTCGACGCGATCTTCGGGTTCAACCTTAGCGATTTTGACGACCTGCTGCCCTCAGAGCCACCCGGAGATGGTGACGGAGCGTCACCATTCCGGATGCCCCAGGAACTCCCTGACGGGACCAGAAACCCGAACCTATATAGGCTCGGGCGGAGCCTCCG
>JACQEV010000295.1 GCA_016200385.1 Candidatus Methylomirabilota bacterium | reverse complement strand
GTGGCATTCGAGAATCAAACGGGCGTACCGGCAGCACGCCGGCTTGAGTCAAAGACACAAGATTCAATTTTTGAAATGGTACAGTTACTTTGAAAATCAACAAAAGGCCAACAATCCATGACCTTTATACCCATTGCGAGGCTGACGGTAGTTAGCCGACGCAATCTCAATGGTCGTGGCACGTTGCCCTCGAAGTGGTGGATCAAGGACGCAAGTAAGATGGGTGGTTAAGAGGTTGACACACGATCGTCAGAATCAGGAGAGCGTTGCAGTGGAGCTGGATGTGCCGCACTGGGCACGCGAGCTGAAAGAGCGGATCGACGCCCGGATGACCTCTCTCTTTGTCCTCCACTACAACGTTGGCGATGAGGTTCGCTTCGGCGATCAGTTCGTGTCCCTCCCGAACTTTCTGGGACGCTGGCTGGCAGTCGATGAGCGGATGATCGTGTACGATCGCTCCCGCGGCCTGCATTTTTCCGATTCCGCCACAGAGGCGCTCTTCCGGAAGGTCACTGGCCTCACCAATGAGGCCGAGGCGGCAAAGCGTCGGGCTCTCACCGCGCTGGGTCAAGAGGTTCCGCCGGAACGCGAGCTGCCGACTCACCCGACCAAGGTCCTTGCGCTCCTCGAGACAGCGATCCGGTCCGGCTGCTTCGGCGCCAGGGAGGGACCTTCGCTCCTGGTGTTGATCGGCTACGCCGAGACGCTCGTTCCGGACGCGGATCTGTCAGCGATGAGCGATGACGATCGGACCAACCTGGTGACCCTCCTTCGCTGGGCCGCGGATCCCGAGATCCTCCGCTCCGGAGTGGCCATCATCCTCACCGTGGGCAACCTGGCCGACCTGCACGCGCAGCTCCGGGGTCCAGCCTCGCGAGTCGAGGCGATCGAGGTTCCGCTGCCCACGGTGGCGGAGCGGGCAGAGTACATACAACACCTCCGGGCGGAGAACGGGTTCACGATGACGATGACTCCCGAGCAACTGGCGCATGTCACCGCCGGCCTTTCGCGCCTTCATCTGAGGGCGCTATGTCGCTATTTGACAGGACGCAGGGCCCCACTGACCTATCATGAGGTCACGGAGCGCAAGCGAGAAATCCTCAAGCGAGAGCTGCATGGGATGATCGAGGTGCTGGAGCCCACGTTAGGCTTGGACGCCATCGGCGGAATGGAGGCGGTAAAGACGTACATGGGTCGCGTCATCCAGGCGATCAAGGACGGGGACCACAAGCTGGTGCCGCGGGGCATCACGCTTCTGGGGCCACCCGGCGTGGGGAAGACGGCCCTGGCAGAGGCCCTGGCCAAGGAGTGCGGCTTCAATTTCGTGAAGATCGTCAATCCCCGGGAGAGATGGGTCGGACAATCGGAACGTAACTACTGGCGGATCCTACAGGCTTTGCGCTCGATGACCCCGGTGGTGGTGCTGGAGGATGAGGCGGACCAGAGCGAGCAGATGCGCGACGAGTACAGCGGGGACTCGGGCGTGGGCAATCGGATCAGGCAGATGCGCTTCGCCTTCACGGGCGACCCCGCGATCCAGGGGCAAGTCCTTTGGATCCGGATCAGTAACCGACCGGACCGCCTGGACGCGGCGGAGAAACGCTCGGGCAGAAGCAGCGAGCGGATCCCACTGCTGATGCCTGATGCGGCCGATAAGGCCCGCATCTTCGAGGTCATGCCGAGAAAGCACGGCTTCCCCTGCGAGGTCAGCGACTTTTCTTCCATCGTCGAGCACTGCGAGCGGCGCCACCAGGGTCAGATTTCCGGAGCGGACATCGAGGAGATCACCTTCCGGGCGTATCGTCGGGCTCGATGGCGTGGAGCGGAGACGATCGCGCTCGAGGATTACCGCTGGGCGGTGGACGACTTCATCCCGTTTCAGGACCGGCACTCCATCGAGGCACAGGAGCGGGCGGCGCTCGCCCTCTGTTCCTCACGGCAGTTCCTGCCTGAAGGCCGGCGTGATCTTGTCGAGGCGTGGGAATCCCGCGAGGGCGGCGGAGCGGCCTGACAGATGCCCGAGCCTGAAGAGACTATCGAGATCACGGGCAGGTCCGTGCGTCTCTACCGGTCGTCACCGGATGGGGCCGCTGCAATCGATCGGCAGGTGAGCCTCCGCGATTTCCTGCTGGAGATCGCCGCGTCCACTCCCCAACGCTTCCTTCAGCAAGTCCCGCTGCTGCCGCCCGGCGCCCGATGGGCGATCGTCCGTGGCCCAGCGCTGGTCATCGCCGTCGAGCATCCGCCCCAGGTGCGGTGGGTCGGCTGGAGCGAGAAAGCCCTGGATACACCCGGCAGCTATCGCCACACTAACCTGGCATTTCCGTATACAATCTACCTGCTCCTGTTTCACCGGGGCTCATTCGAGGAGATGCGCCTCTACTATCGGAACGCGCCGCTCTCGTCTGAGGAAGATGCGCTTTCTATGCCCAACCTCTGGAACATATCGGCCAGCGAAAGCCCTTTGGCCAAGTGCCGGGTCTGCCTTCGGGGCCGGCCCCCGTTCGATGACCTCACGGTGTGCGGGCAGGCGCAGACGGCGATCGAGTTCTTCTGGAGTGCCGGGTTCAATCTGGACATCGAGAGCAACTGCTTCCGCCGTGCCGCCGCACTGGACGGCCGCATCGCAACCCTTGATAGTTGGGAGATCGCCACGGCAGCAGACCCGCTCTTTCCGCTCGGCGTTCAATGGCAAGAGACAGGACTCAGTCTTCGCAAGGCCGGCGAGCACCTGCTGGACTGGCGAGGCGCCGTGCGCCCCCTCGATGATGCGTCAGACCTGGCCGATCTCCTCTATCGCTTGAACGACGTGACCTGATGTTCCCCGTCTATCTGAAAGAGGATGGATTCGAGGAGCCAGGCGACCCGATCTATTATCTGGTCACGCGGGACGGGCTCTTCCAGGTGAAGCGGAATGCCCTCTTCCACGCCAGGACAAAGATCAAGGGTCTGAGCTGGTTGATGCCCGAGCAGGAGGGAGCCCGGCTGCTGCTTCCGCCTATCCCGGCCGCCATCCTGGCTGAAATCGTGGCTTTCTTCCGTGAGGTCTTCCGGGTTCATCGCGCGGAGGCGGTGGTACTCCTCTACTTCAATCAGGAAGACCGTCGCTACGAACTGAAGATCCCGAAACAGCAGGTGGCCGGCGGGCACTGCCGCTACGAGATCGGCCCGACACCGGCCGGATGGGTGCGGGTGGGCACAATCCATAGCCACGCCGCGGCCGATGCCTTCCATTCCGAGCTGGACGACGAGGACGAGCGGCACGACGACGGCCTGCATATGACATTCGGCAACCTCGATGGGGAGGCGAGTGTCGTCTGCTCCCTGGTGGTAGACGGCCGTCGGTTCACCCTCAAGCCATCCGATGTCTTCGAGGACGCTGTGCCGGGTGTCCCGCCCGTCAGTGTCCGTGAACGGACGCTCCAGGTCGTGGACCTCGAGACGCTGCCGCGTGATAGCGACGCCGAGGGGCGCCCGTCGTCCGTCTGAGGTGATCGCTTCGCTATGCCGGGAAGGATCGAGATCACACTGATCGGCATCGGCGGCATCGGCTGCGCCCTGGCGCCCTTTTTGGCCCGATACCTCCACTCGGAAAGGAAGGGTACCGGCGAGGAAGTTCGGATCACGCTGGTGGACGGTGATGCGTTTGAGTCCAAGAACGCGGGTCGCCAGAGCTTCGAGGCCCTCGGCAATAAGGCCAAGGTGAAAGCGACCGAGCTGGCCCCGAGCTTCCCCGACCTCTCGTTTCGCGCCATCCCGGAGTTTGTCACAGCCGACAACCTCACCCATGTGATCAGGCCCGGCGATCTGGTGTTCCTCGCGGTGGACAATCACGCCACGCGGCGCCTGGTCAGCCGCCGCTGTGAGGAGCTGTCGGATGTGGTCCTGATCTCAGGCGGAAACGACTTCACCGATGGCAACGTCCAGGTGTATATCCGCCAGGACGGCCGGGACATCACCTTGCCGCTGACCCGCTTCCACCCGGAGATCGCTGAACCGAAGGACAAGTCGCCCGCCGAGATGTCCTGCGAGGAGCTGGCTGCTACCGCCGCCCCTCAGCTCCTGTTCATGAATCTCACGGTCGCTTCGGCAATGCTGAATGCGTTCTACGCCTGGCGGTCGGCTCGCCTGCGCTATGGCGAGGTCTATCTGGACATCGTGGAGGGGAAGGCTCAGCCTGTGGCCCGCGTTCCCAGCGACGGAGCGAGCGATGAGCGAAGGTCAGCTTAAGGGAGTCACCAGGACGAAGGTGGCGGGCCAGCCCAAGGCCCAAGAACAGGTGCGGGTGCTGTATGGTGTCCATTCCCTTGAGGCAAACCTCGCTGGCCGCATGGTGGCCGACGTCCGCCAGGCGCTCCGCCAGGCCCTCAATATCAGCCCACAAGCCGTGGCCGTCGTGGACGGCCGCGAGGTCGAAGAGGGCACCGTCCTGTTGGCGGGGCAGCAACTGGAGTTTGTCAGACTTGCCGGCGAGAAGGGATTAAACGTACTGCCTACCGCCATAGTCTAGCCCCCTTGAGTGGCGGGGCCCAGACTCAACCAGCCTACGCCGTTCCGTTCGGAAGATTCCTCTTACCAGTGGTATTGGTTCCATGTGGATCCTCACCGCAATAAGCTTGGGACCTTGGATCAGGGGGTCAGGCAGTGTCACGCTGCCACGAGCCAAACCCAATCTACCAGAATGTCCGGAGCCGCGGTGTCAGAGTGGAGAGTGACAACGGAGCTCGGTCAACACCATAAAGTGCGGCCTGGAGGAAGCAACAAACGACCTGCGATCAGGATTCGAGGGAAAGGTTTTCCGGTGGGGGAACGTCAGCACGAACTCGGATTATGCCATTCGCGTTATAAGGAGCTATGAGTCTGCGCTTCGGAAAGGCCATGGTGGCACCAGCCTCACGTAGGAGGTCGGGGTCGGAGACAGGAGGGTCACATGGACCCTAGGGTGCTGAGACTAGTTGACGCCGTTCGGCAGGAGTTGGAACCAATAGACGCGCGGATATTGACCCACCCCTATCTTCAGGCGCTTGATGCTGGCAGGATCGGGCGAGAGCGTTTGCAGCTCTTCGCCACGCAGCAATCCCACATCATCGAGAGCGACCTCCGCAGCGTGGCCCTGATGGTGGCGCGGGCAAGTTCGGAGCGCAGCCGAGGGTTCTTCATCGAGCTGCTGGAGGGAGAGCGGGCAGCGCTGCAAGCCCTGCGCTCGTTCGCCGCCGCGATCGGTACGGCGCCGTCAACTCTTGCCGAGGGCGAACCGCTCCCCGGGGCATTCGCCTACAGCGCCTTCGTGGCCTGGCTCAGCCTGTATGCCTCCGAGGCGGAATTCGCGGGCGCGTTCCTCATAAACTTGCCGGTCTGGGGAGCCAATTGCGGCCGGATGGCTGAGGCGCTTCGGCGGGGATGTCGCCTCGCCGAGGCGGACGTCGCTTTCTTCACCCTGTTTGCGACGGCCCAGCCGGGCTTCGAAGAGCGGGCCGCGACGGTTGTTGCCGAAGGCCTGGGGCGCGGGGTGCGTCAGGACCAGGTCCGCCGCGCCGCCGCGTTGCTCCAGGGGTATGAGCTTCTCTTCTGGGATACCCTTGCTGAGGCGTCCAACCTTGGCACGTAACAGATCGGTGAGATTGCCACCCCTTCGCTTCGCTCAGGGCTTCGGCTTATTTGGTCGCTCGCAACGACGATCTGACAAATTTTGGTGCGTTTGCTATAGTACAGGTCAGACGACCCAGTTGCCTCGGTGCCTTCATCGAAGGGAAAGGAGAACTTATGCTGGTTAAGCGCTATATGCGGACAAAGCTTGTCACCGTCGGGCCAGATGAGGGGGCCAATGCTGCACTCTACTTGATGAAGAAGAGCACCATCCGCCACCTTCTTGTGACGGACGGCAAGAAGCTGCTGGGGATCGTCACCGATAGGGATTTCCTGCTCGTACGGCCTTCCCCTGCCACAAGCCTTTCGATTTATGAGATCAACTACCTCCTAGAAAAGCTGAAGTTGAAAGAGATCATGACCAAGAAGGTGATCATGGTAGCCCCGGAGACCCCCATCGCGGAGGCGGCGCGCACGCTTCTCAACCGGCGGATCGGGGCGCTGCCGGTGCTGAAGGACGGGGAGTTGGTCGGCATCATCAGCGAAACGGACATGCTTCGTGCACTGTTCGACCTGGAGGAGGGGAAGGGGTCCTGAGCCGGGCGACTACGGTGGAGGTTTGGTCGTCTTGTCGGATACTCCGCCAGCAAGCGCATTAAATGTGGTTACTCTGTCATTGCGAGCGACCAACGGGAGCGTGGCAATCTCACCGTACTTTCACTGCGAGATTGTTTCGGTCGCTGCGCTCC
>JACQEV010000294.1 GCA_016200385.1 Candidatus Methylomirabilota bacterium | reverse complement strand
GTGCCTGAGGAAGATCTGATCAGGCGACTTGCGGGACGACGAGTCTGTCGTGACTGCGGGTATATGTTCCATGTTGACACTCATCCACCAGGGGAGAGTGGCGTCTGCGACAAATGCGGCGGCGTGCTCTACCAGCGGGACGATGATAAGGAAGACACGATCCGCCATCGGCTGCGGGTGTATCGGGAGCAGACTCAACCGCTGATTGCCTATTATGACAAGATGGGGCTGCTCAGGCGGATCGACGGCCGGGGAACAATCGAGGAAATCTCTCAGCGCATCCATCACGCCCTGGGGCGGGCGTAAGCCACAGCCGTGATGATCTTCAAGTCTTCCTGGGAGATCGACCTGATGCGCAAGAGCGGCCGCATTGTGGCCGAGGCCCTTGACAGGCTCACGAGGCTGGCGGAGCCAGGGATGACCACCCTGGAGTTGGACCGCGTTGCCGAGGAATACATCCTGAAGCGAGGTGGCAAGCCGGCTTTCAAGGGGTATCGAGATTACCCCTATACGCTGTGTGCGTCTGTTAACGAGCAGGTGGTACACGCGTTCCCCTCGGGGCGCAAACTCAGGGAGGGCGATATCATCAGCCTCGATCTTGGGGCGGTTGTCGATGGCTATTACGCGGATGCTGCGGTCACGGTCCCCGTGGGTCAGGTATCAGAAGAGGCCAGGCGTTTGATAGCTGTTACGCAAGAGTCGCTACAGCGTGCGATCGAGGCTGCCCGTTCGGGGAATCGATTGTCGGATATCTCGTATGCGGTGCAGTCCACGGTCGAGTCTCAGGGGTACTCGGTGGTGCGTCTCTTTGTCGGCCATGGGATCGGCCGCTCCCTCCACGAGGAGCCACAGATCCCGAACTTCGGCCCACCGGGTCGACCCCCCTTTGGCCCGACGCTCAAACCCGGCTTGGTGTTGGCCATCGAGCCTATGGTCAATGCTGGCGGGCCGGAGGTGACGATCCAAGAAGATCGATGGACGGCGGTGACGTGCGACAGGTCCCTTTCCGCCCATTTCGAGCACAGCGTTGCGCTCACCCACGAGGGGACAGAGATTCTTACCTCCCTGGACGGGGCCGGGTGAGTGAGGGGCACGGGTCGCTGATGCCGAAGGAAGAAGCGATTGAAGTTGAGGGAACCGTGATCGAGCCTCTGCCGAATGCGATGTTCCGGGTGGAGCTAGAAACGGGGCATAAGGTCCTTGCGCACATCTCGGGGAAGATGCGCATGCATTTCATTCGAATACTCCCTGGGGACAAGGTGATTGTGGAGCTGTCCCCCTACGACCTGACGCGAGGGCGGATCATTTACCGTTACAAGTAGACTCTAGGGTAGAGGGGTTAGGGGAGTTGCAGATTCCCCCACCGCGCACGGGGTTGCCATGAAGGTTCGGGCGTCAGTAAAGCCGATCTGTGAGAAGTGTAAGATCATTCGACGAAAACGCGTGCTTCGGATCGTCTGCGAGAATCCTCGCCATAAGCAGCGGCAAGGGTGAACAGTTCATAGTTCAGAGTGGATAGTTCATAGAGAGGTTCACCCTCGAAGGATCTTATCTCTGAACGCTGAACGCTGAACTACGAACTCTGAACGAACAACGGGGGAACAATGGCACGCATCGCCGGCACAGACCTTCCAAGAGAAAAACGCCTCGAGGTAGCGCTGACGTATATCTACGGCATTGGTCATTCCTCTTCGCGCAAGATCTTGAGGGACTCCGGGGTCAGCCCGGACGTCCGCGTCAAGGATCTCACCGAGGAAGAGATCACGAAGTTGCGGCGAACCATCGAGGGGAACTACAAGGTTGAAGGGGACCTCAAGCGTGAGGTGTCCATGAACATCAAGCGGCTCATGGATATCGGAACCTATCGCGGTCTGAGGCATCGCCGTGGGCTCCCGGTTCGTGGCCAGCGGACCAGCACCAATGCGAGAACGCGCAAGGGGCCTCGCCGGATGGTTGGCATGAAGAGTAAGAAGACCTGATTCGATATGCCCCATTGAGTCACCCGGTCGAGCCGTCTCGTCCGGCCCGATTTCCAGTGTTCGCTCTGTGTGACTTGCGTTTCAACGAGTGACTTACTCGACGGAGGGAGAATGGCGGAGGAAGTGACACCGAGGCGTCCGGTAGGACGTGCAGGAGGCAAGAAGGAGCACAAGAACATCGCTCACGGGATCGCCTGCGTCCAAGCGACATTTAACAATACCATCGTCACCATCACTGATGCAGCAGGCAACTCTATAGCCTGGGCCAGTGCGGGCTCCGTGGGGTTTAAGGGTTCGCGGAAGAGCACCCCATTTGCCGCGCAGATGGCGGCAGAGAAGGCTGCTCAGAAGGCAATGGGCTACGGGATGAAAGAAGTCAAAGTGTATGTCAAGGGACCAGGAGCTGGCCGTGAGGCTGCCATCCGGGCCTTGCAGGCGGCAGGCCTCGAAATCGCCGTCATTAAAGACGTGACGCCGATTCCCCATAACGGTTGTCGGCCGCCCAAGCGGAGACGAGTATGAGACAGTCGCTCTGGCTGCCGAACTGTTCCTTCGGAGAAGAGAGGGCCGTTCGGGGCGGCGTTCGCCGGCGCGAGCATGAGGCGGGGGGCAGGACCGCCCTCCAGGGAGGGTTTCGTGGCTAGGTATCGGGATCCCGTCTGCAAGCTCTGCAGGCGGGAGGGGATGAAGCTGTTTCTGAAAGGGGATCGGTGCTTTTCTGTCAAATGCGCAATTGAGAAGCGGAACTACGCCCCCGGCCAACACGGCCAGCGACGGACGAAACTCTCGGATTACTGCACGCAGCTTCGCGAGAAGCAGAAGACGCGCCGGATCTATGGAGTTCTGGAAAGACAGTTCCGAAAATACTTTCGCCTGGCCGAGCAGCAAAAGGGGATGAGTGGGCAAAACCTGATACGGATCCTGGAGCAGCGGCTGGATAGCGTTGTCCATCGTCTCGGCTTCGCCGCCTCCCGGGCGCAGTCGAGGATGTTGATCAGCCACGGTCACTTTCTCGTGAACGGACGCAAGACGGACATTCCGTCCTATAGGCTCCGCCCAGGCGAGACCATCGAGGTGCGACCTAAGAGTCGGGAGATGGTGGCCATCAAGGCAGCTCTCGAAGGGGCCAAGAAACGACCGTTGCCGAGCTGGCTGGAGTTGGATGCGGATAACCTGAAAGGGACTGTCCGATCGACCCCGACTCGGGAGGAGATAGCCATTCCCGTAGAGGAACAGTTGATCGTTGCGCTCTACTCCAAGTAATGGCGGGCGTGGGAGGTGTTGATGATTCAGAAGTTTAAGGGCTTCCAGAAGCCAAAGCGGCTGGAATGTGAGCTGGAAACGCTGACCAGCACATACGGGAAGTTTTTTGCGGAGCCCTTCGAACGCGGTTTCGGATTGACAATCGGTAATGCGCTTCGGCGCATCCTCCTTTCCGCGATCGAGGGGGCAGCGGTTACCTCGGTCCGGGTCTCCGGGGCCCTCCATGAGTTCTCCACCATCCCCGGGGTGAAAGAAGATGTGACCGATATCATCCTGAACATTAAGGGGCTTCGGGTCAAGCTCAACGTGGAACACCCCAAGACCATCTACCTGAAGGTTTCTTCAGAGGGGGAGATTCGAGCCGCGCACATCACACCGGATCCCGATGTGGAGATCCTGAACCCTGAGCTGCACCTTGCCACCCTGGATAAGGATGGCAAGCTTGAGATGGAGATGGAGGTTCGCCATGGGCGCGGCTACGTCCCCGCCGACCGAAACAAAAGGGACGGTCAACCCGTTGACGCGATCGCCATCGACTCCATCTTCTCACCGATTCGCAAGGTGAATTTCTTGGTCGAGGACACTCGCGTCGGCCAAGCCACGGACTACAACAAACTCACCCTGGAGGTCTGGACTGACGGGAGCGTTCTACCCCAAGACGCCATCGCCTATGCTGCGAAAATCCTCAAGGACCACTTGAGCATGTTCATCAACTTCGAGGAGGAGCCTGAAGGAGAGGGCGTGGCCGTCGACCAGGAGAGGGAGCAGTTGCTGGAGCACCTGAATCGAAGCGTCGATGAACTGGAGCTCTCGGTGCGGTCGGCCAATTGCTTGAAGAACTCCAGTATTCGGTATATTTACGAGCTCGTCCAAAAGACTGAAGCCGAGATGTTGAAGACAAAGAACTTTGGTCGGAAGTCTTTAAACGAGATCAAGGAAATCCTTACTGGCATGGGGTTGACGTTGGGGATGAAGCTTGAGGGGTTCCCCATCGGCGAGCTTGCCGGCAAGCGTGGCGAGAAGACCTCCAAGGCCTGAACTGCGGCCGGGGCTTGCCGGGCCTCAGAGCCTGGCGGGAGCGTGAGTCATGAGGCATAGGAAAGCGGGGAGAAAGCTCGGCCGGACGACGGCTCACCGCGAGATGCTCCTCCGGAACCTTCTGACGTCACTTTTCCATTACGAAAAGATCGTGACAACCGAAGCCAAGGCCAAGGAACTGCGCAAGCTGGCAGAAAAGGTTATCACGCTGGCGAAGCGAGAGGATCTCCATGCGCGTCGGCAGGCGGCGGAAGTTATCGAGGACGAGAAGGTGTTGAAAAAGTTGTTCGAGTCCATCGGAGGCCGGTACAAAGATCGAAACGGTGGCTACACGAGGATTACAAAGTTGGATTACAGAATGGGTGACGGCGCACCGCTTGCGGCCATCGAGCTGGTGGGCTCTGGCGCCGCCCCCGAGCCTTTGGCGAAGCCAGCGAAACGGCGCGGTCGCCGTCAACACAAGGGGCCGGCCGCAGGGCAAAAGCCGGCCGAACCGCTGGCGGCTCAAGCGGGCGAGGCCGAGAGAGCAGCCCGACCTTGAAGACCGCCCGTCCTGCATGATGAGATGAAAGGATGCCCTTCTCGAGCCGTTCGGGAAGGGCATCCTTCTTTTACGCAGGTGGGATTTCCCTTTACAATGGCGCGGCCCGTGTGTTAGGAAAAGGGCCTCAATAGGAGGAAGCTGGGCTCCGCGATGAGGGGGGAAGGGTCGTGAGCAGGGCGGAGATCGCTAAGATCCGAAACGTTGCAATTGTGGCTCATGGAGGCGCGGGCAAAACCACCCTGACCGAGGCCTTGCTCTTCGATGCAGGCTCCACGTCTCGCCTCGGGAAGGTCGATGATGGGACGACTGTCACCGATTTCGACGAGGACGAGATCAAGCGGAAGATGAGCGTCAGTTCTGCCCTCGCGTTCTGCGAATGGAAGGGATACAAGCTCAACCTGGTTGATACCCCTGGAGCGTCCATATTCTTGACCGACACGCGGAGTTGCCTGAGGGTGCTTGACTCTGCCCTTGTGGTGGTCAGCGGCGTCTCTGGCGTGAAGGTGCAGACGGAGAAGGTCTGGACGTACGCCGAAGCAAGGGGCATCCCCAGGATGATCTTCATCAACAAGATGGATCAGGAGCAGGCTGACTTCTTCCGGGTTCTGGAAGACGTTCGGAAGAACCTCTGTTCGGTCGCGACACCGGTACAGCTTCCGATAGGAGCTCAGGCGTCATTCCAGGGTGTTGTCGATCTCCTGCGAATGAAAGCCGTGATCTACCAGAGTGGCATCACGGGGAAGTTTTCCGAGGCGGAGATTCCGGCCGACCTGAAGC
>JACQEV010000293.1 GCA_016200385.1 Candidatus Methylomirabilota bacterium | reverse complement strand
GCGTTGAAACTGGCGTCCATGGGAGTCCGGATCGATGAGCTGACGCCGGAGCAGCAGCGCTATCTGGAGTCCTGGAGCGAGGGGACCTAGGGGTTCACAGTTGACGGTTCACGGTTCACAGAAAAGACAAGGGATTCGGTCTGGGCTTTCATTTGTGAACAGTGAACTGTGAACGCTCGTCATTAGCCTTTGGCCGTGAGCACCGACCCGAGGCCGGCGGCGACGAAGAGGGCATTGGGAAGCCAGGCCGCGACGAGCGGGGGAAGCACGCCGCCCCGCCCCAGGTTGATGCTGGCCAGGAGGAGGAGCCAGTAGCAGACGGCGACCACGACGCAGGCCCCCGTCCAGGCCATGATGCCTCCCTTGCCGGTCCGCAGGGCGAACGCGATCCCGATGAGCGCCATCACCAGACTTACAAATGCCGTGGACGTCTTCGCGGCCAGGTCGACCTGATACCGAATCGAGTTCACGCCGCTCTTGATGAGCTTGCCGATGTACTCGCGGAGTTCGGCAGAGCTCATCTCCTCCGACTCCCGGACGACCTGCGCGAGATCCTCCGGTTTTTCCTCCAGGTCGAGAGCCAAGCTTGTAAATGGATTCACTCGATATGTGCCGTCAGGCCGGGTCAGTGAGACGAAGCCGTCCTTGAGCATCCATTTCCCGTCCTGCCATCGGGCCTCTCGTGCATCGACCCGCCGGACCAGTTGAAAATCGGGTGAGAGTTCGAAGAGAGTGAACCCCTGAACTGTGCCGGATGCCGTCTCCATCAGCGAAATGTTCAAGAACCGGTTGCCCTTCGCCCGGTACCAGATATCGTTCTCCCTGGTCCGCCGGAAGGCGGAGACCTTCTTCACCTTGACGCGGTAGACGTTCAGCGCACGCTCATTCATTCTCGGGACAATCGATTCACCAAGGATCAGCGCCGCGACGCTCGTCAGAAAGCTGAGGATCAGGATTGGGGCGACGATCCGCAGGAAGCTCAACTGGCCCATCTTCATGGCGAGCAGCTCATTGTGGCGGGCCAGGTTGCCGAGGCTGAGCAAGGCGGCGAGGAGCACTGCCACCGGCAAGACCTGATACCCGATCCAGGGCAGCCTGTAGAAGTAGTACTGGATGACCACAACGCCGGAGACGTCGAGGAAGCGGGACAGGCGGTCGAACAGATCCACGATCACGTAGAGCACAAGAAAGACAACCAGGGAGTTGGCGAACGCCTTGAGGAATAGCATGCCGAGATAGCGGTCCAGGAGTCGCATCGAGGCGCCTGAATTCTACGAGGTCTTGTGTTGAGAGAGGCCGCGCGAAAGTAATGCCGGCAGGTCGCTCACCGCTGATCGAAGCCCGGCGGGCAGGAGGGCTTCGCGGCCTTCAGCCAGTACTAGACCGATCCCGATGATGCCCAGGATGAAGTTCGGGGACCAGATGCCCAGCGCGGGTTCGATTCGCCCCCGGGATCCGAGGCTCTCGCCGGCCGCGAGCAGGACATAGTAGAAGACCGCAAACGCTACGCTCAAGGCAAGGCTGATCCCACGGCTCGCCTTTTTGATTCGCATTCCCAGCGGGGCACCAATGAGGCTCAGGATAAGGCAGGCGATCGGGAGAGCGAGTTTCTTGTGGAATTCCACCCGGAGGTCCAGTGCCTTCCCCCCCTCTTTCTTGAGCCGTTGAATCTGCGCCTGCAGCTCCCCCAGCCTCATCTCCCTACCTTGCTTCGGCCGATCGAGCGTGTCGCCGAGGCGGCCGCCAGCCGGAATCTGCATATCGTAGCGTTCAAACCTGAGGTTTCGATACCGGCCAGGATTGTCGCGTGGACTGATATGGATATTCCCTTGAGACAGTGTGATGCCGGCTTGTGAACCCTCCCCATCTCTTCCGTCGAGCATCCTTCCTTCCTTGGCGATCACGACGCGCTGATCGGCCTGGTTTCTACGGTCGATGATCAGGATGCCGGCCAGCGATGCGGTCCGTCCTTCCGCGTGATCGACGTAGACGATGAGCCCCGGGTAACTGGTATTGAAGACCCCTTCCTGAAGCGCCATGATGGCATTGGTGTGGTACAAGCGGTGGATCAGCGTGGTAAAGGCCCTGGTGCTGCTGGGCTGGACCGAGACCGTGATCCACAGCGTGACGGCCGTGGCCATGATGCCGACCAGGAGGCCCGGCGCCATGAGGCGATACAGACTGAGCCCGCCGGTCTTCAGGCCGATCGTCTCCCCATCGGACGAGAGACGGCCATACGTCGCCAAGACCGCCAGCAACACAGACATCGGGATCGTGACAGTGAGAGAGAAGGGGAGGATGTAGAGAAACAGACGGAGGACGACCCCGACCCCGACACCCTTATTGATGATCAGGTCCATCAGGCGGAGCATCTGGTTCATCAGGAGCACGAAGGTAAAGATCCCGAGCCCGATGGCGAAGGAGGCGATCATCTCTTGAAGCAGATAACGATCGATGAGGCAGAAGGGGCGGAGTCGCCTGACAAAGGCGGTCGCGCGCATTGACGGGGCGATGACTTGTCCCGATGACGAGGTGTCACTGATGACGGGCGATCGAGCAAGCCTCTTCATGGAGATATGAGTTGATCCTTTTCCGCGCTGGCGCCGCAATGTGTGGGCTCAAGAAAGACAACAGGATTCTAGTTGAGGGCGTAGGGTGAAGTAAACACAATTCGCTTGAAATGCTCATAGGTGGCTGCTATAAAGCCCCTATGGCGGCTTCCAGAGTGCGGCGGCGCTTCCGCGAACTGTTTGCGGTGGGACTGGCGGTGGTCCTGCCACTCCTCGTAACCTACCTCCTGCTGCGCTTCCTCTTCGAATCGTTGGATGGTCTCCTCGACCCGATCATTCAGGGCCTTCTGGGAAGGCGGATACCCGGCCTGGGATTCCTGGCGACAGTCGCCATCATTTTCCTGATCGGAACCCTCACCACCAACATCGTTGGGCGCAAGTTGGTGGCGATGACAGAGGGCCTCCTCCTTCGCATCCCGTTGGTGAAGAACATCTATGGTGCCTCCAAGCAGCTCTTCGATGCCTTAACGCTGCCGGGGAAGGGGGCGTTTCGCGAAGTGGTGATGCTGGAGTACCCCCGCCCGGGTCTGTACGCGCTTGGCTTCATCACGGCCACACAGGCGGAGGGATTCCAGGACCTCGTCGGCGAGAAGACCGTGAATGTCTTCATTCCGACTGCCCCTAATCCCACTTCGGGCTTCTTCCTCGTTGTGCCCGAGAAGTCGGTGATTCCCGTCCCCATCTCGATGGAGGAGGCATTGAAACTGATTGTTTCGGGCGGGCTTATTGTCCCCGCCGCGCTGCAGTCCCGCCGATAGGGCTGGAACCCGGTTCTTTATCCGCTTCGACCGAAGATCGCCGTAAGATCGAGGTGATGCGCCGTCCGCTCGTGCCCCCGGTCGTGATGTTCCTTTCGGGGATTGCCGCGGCACAGCTCGCAATCGTCCCGGCCCCCTTTTGGCTCCTCGGTGCGCTCCTGGCGGCCCTCCTTGCGCTGCTATTTGCAGTGCTCAGCCGGCCGCTCACCTCAATGGCCTTCCTGCTGCTTACGTTTTTCGCGCTCGGCGCCGGCCGCCTCGAGGTTGAGCTCCGCCTGCTGCCTCCACACGATGTCGATCGTCTTCCTGAGGAAGTCCTGGAGCAGCCTCTCCTGGTTGAGGGGGTGATCGCCTCGCCAAGTGACCCATTGGCGGGCGACACGAGGGGAGTCGAGGGCGAAGCTGGGCGCGTTCGCGTGCTGTTCGACCTGCGGACGATCTGGCTGGAGGGCCAACAGATCGGGGTCACAGGGCGGGCCCGCCTGACCCTTCTTCGCCCCGGGATTGTTCTGAAGTACGGGGACCGAATTCGCGGGCGGTTCAAGCTTCGCCGGCCGCGGGGGTACCTCAATCCCGGAGGGTTCGACTACCCACTCTACCTCAGGACCATGGGGGTGGCTCTCGAGGGATGGGCGGGCGAAGGGGACGCCCTCGAGCGGCGCGGAGCCGGCGAGGGGAGTTGGTTGCTCACCGGGGCGTATGCGCTTCGGGATCGGATGATTCGCGCCGTGACCCAGCTCCTGCCGCCGGATCAGGCGTCACTGCTGGTGGCGGTCACCCTCGGGGAGCGTTCCGGCATCCCTCGCCGTTTCAACGAGGCGTTCCTGGGCTCCGGCACCTACCATATCATCGCCATCTCCGGCCTCAACGTGAGCCTCATCGCCGGGGCGCTGTTCTTCCTCTTGAGGGGATTCCGGGTGCCGCTCCGCCTGAGCGCCTTGGTGTCGATGGGTCTCATCACGTTTTATGCGGCCCTGGCGGGCGGGAGTCCATCGGTGATCCGGGCGGCGGTTATGGCTGACGTCTACCTGCTTGCGTTGGTACTTGACCGGGAGGCCGATTCGCTGAACACGCTCGCCCTCTCCGCCCTTGGGCTCGCCATCTGGCAGCCTCTGGTGCTGTTCGATGTCGGCTTTCAGCTTACCTTCGTCGCCACGTGGGCCATCTTGGTGGCAGTCGGTCGGGTGCGGAATCTCGACTCGCTCGGACTGGATCAGGCTGGGGTCAAGGTTGATCCGAGGCTGGGAGTTTTGGTCAACTCGTATGGGGAGACGAATGTCAAGGGCGTGTACGCCATCGGTGATGTGACT
>JACQEV010000292.1 GCA_016200385.1 Candidatus Methylomirabilota bacterium | reverse complement strand
ATAGGGCGGGTTGCCAATGATAATGTCGAAGCCGCCCTCTCCCATTATCTTCCTAAATCGATCCTCCCAGTCAAAAGGTCTTGTCTTGATCCAATCATCCTTAAAGAAGGTTTGGAGCTTCAGAACATCGCCAGAGATGAGGGAGTTCCCGCACTGGATGTTGTGATCGAGCACAGGAAGGGCGGCTCGGCCGGGCACGATCCCGTACTCATCCTCAAGCATCTTGAGCATCAAGGAGAGGCGCGTGACCTCGCAGGCCTGGGGGTCGACGTCTACGCCAAAGAGGTGATCGAGGACCATCTGCCGCTTCTCGATGATGGTCAAACGAGGCAAGACTTCTTCCTCTTCACCACCCAAAGGGAAAGCAAACTGGTCGGCTCGGGCTACCTTTAAGATCGCGGCCTTTTTCCTGATGGTCTCTGCCTTGAGAGCCTCATAGTGCCGGTAAAGCTCATCGTATGCCCGGATATGGAAGGATCCGGAGCCGCATGCCATATCAAGAATCCGAAGCGGAGGGGTCTTGTGCCTAGAACCTCTGGGCTTGCCCCGCTCTTGAAGAAGTCGGCCAACCGTGTTCTTGACAATGTAATCAACGATGAATTCAGGTGTGTAGTAGACACCTCCCGCCTTCCGAACTTCTGGCTTCAGCTCATATGTAACTCGCTTTTCTGTGAGGCTAACCGTATAACCGAGGTATTGCTCATAGATGGAACCTAACAGTTGAACGCCCACCACGTCGAAGAGGTATGGTTCATATGTCGCAAGTACGATCTCTTTCAAAACAGAGAAATCAACGACAAAATCCTCGGAAAAATGAGGGGCGAAAAGGTCAGAGTTGAAGTCCCGATCGTAGCGTCGGAAGAAACCTTTCAGCACCAAGCCGAAATCGGTTCCAATCTTGTCTAGGTGCTGGCCGACCAGATCGCGGAGGCTTTCGGCATGTGTAAGTTTGCGATCCTCGCACGAACGGATAAACATGATCCGGTCTAGGATACGTTGGGTGGCTTCTCGCAGTTGGTCCGCCGGAAGGCTATAGTTGGAGCGTTTGTAAAGGTTCTTGGCGAGGATTTCCTGCCAGCGCTTTAGGTCTTCCAGGATGGCCTGATCGACGGGGAGGCGGTCCCGCTCGGCTCTCTTCGTCAGGAGCGCTCGATCCAACTCACCAGCTTCTACCAACGGCTTGGATAGTAGCCAGAGCTCATCGAAGCGGTCCAAGTAGTCGGTGTGGCTGAGTTCGAGACGCAGCCCGCGTTCGAGATTTCGGAGGCTTGGCTTCAGGGTGACATCAAAGAGGCGAAGCTCCTGGAAGTCTGTCAGAAGGACCCATTTGACCGCCTTCGTGTTGTAACCATATGTAATGGCTTGAGTGACGATATCAGGTCTGGCGAGGTCAGCCTTCAGCGGTTTGGCTTCGACGTAGATCCTGGGAGTGCCGTGGGACTTCGGCGAGTAATCAACCCGACCAGCCGAGACCTTCGTTTCAAACCCTACTTCGTTCCGATCCTGTGTGTTCCAGCCGAGAGCTTGAAGCAGCGGCTCGATGAAGCCGGCTTTGGTCTCCGACTCGTTATATTCGTAAACACTCCCGGCAGTCTTCTCCCGTTCGAACTTTTGGAGAAGCTGGGCGATCTTCGTCCTAGCGTCGTCCTTCTTAGCGATTTCCATATCCAGCAAAGTTGGTCCTTCTGGTCCGAGGACTAACGAGAAAGGTGTTGAGGTTGTAGTCGCTACATGCCCTCGCAAATCTCCGCAAACATTCCAACCTAGAACATCCTCAAGTAATGAGCCCCGGGGAGCCGGACCTCCTGGCGCTCTATTTCAGACGAGCGAGGTCACAATCAGCAGGAGCGTCAGGACAACCATCAGGAAGGCCGTCCCCCACGCGACCAGATTATAGACCGGCGAGTTGACGCGGGCGCCCATGATCGCCCGGTCGTTGATCAGGAGGAGCATGAAGATCAGGACGAACGGGAGCAGGATCCCGTTCAGGGTTTGGGAGAGATACATGATGGTGATCAGCGGCGCCTTGGGCCAGAGGATGAGGAGGGCGCTCGCCGCCACCATGATCAAATAGATGGAGAAAAAACCCGGTGCCTCGCGGACGGTCCGATCAACTCCGGTCTCCAAACCGAGCCCTTCGCAGACTGCATATGCCGTTGACAGGGGGATGACTGCCGCTGCCGCGATGGAGGAGTTAAACAGGCCGAAGCCGAACAGGAGCGCGGCGAATCGGCCGGCAAAGGGCTCGATCGCCATCGCCGCCTCCTCGGCCGTTTCGACCCGGATGCCGTGGGGAAAGAGCGTCGCGCCACACGCGACAATGATGAAGAACATCATGACGCCGGAGATGACGCTGCCGAGGTAGGCGTCGGCGCGGGCGTACGGGAACTCGCGGACGCTGATCCCCTTGTCTACGACCGAGGACTGCAGGTAGAAGAGCATCCACGGGGCGATGGTCGTCCCCACGACCGTGATGAGCATCGTCAGGTACGGACCGTCCATGTGGAAATTGGGTCGCACGGTCTGGCGCAAGACCTCCCACCACGGGGGTCGAGCCAAGAAGGCCGAGATGACGTAGACGAGGTAGAGGCCGCTGGAGACGAGGAAGGCCCGCTCGACGAGTCGGTAGGTCCCCTTCACCACCAGCCAACTGAGCAGCAGCGCGCTCGCTGGCACGGTCAGGTACCGGCTGACGCCATAGATCTCGGTGCTGGCCGCGACCCCGGCGAAGTTCGCCACGGTATTTGCCAGATTGGCCAGCGTCAGCACGCTCAGGGCGAGCAGGGTCACCCGCACCCCGAGCCGTTCCCGGATGAGGTCGGCGAGGCCCTTGCCGGCGATGATCCCCATCCTCGCGTTCATCTCCTGGATCACGGCAAGGCTGATCACCATGAACGGGATTGTCCAGAGCAGGCTGAACCCGTAGCGGGCGCCGGCGAGGGAATAGGTCGCGATCCCCCCGGCGTCCTGATCGACACTGGCGGTGATGATCCCCGGCCCCATGACGGCCAGGAATCGGAGGATCCGCCGCTTCTTGATCCGAGGAAGCCGCATCGCGTGTCCTGGGTGTGGAGTCGGCTAGATGAATTTCTTCGCTGCCCGCTGCTTCCATATCATCGGGAGGATCCGGTTCAGGACATCATCAACCGTGATGATGCCTTTCAGTTCTCTCCCCTCGTCCACCACCGGCAACACCATCAGGTTGTACTTGGTGAAGGTCTCAGCGACCTCCTGCAAGCCGGTCTCAGGCCGGACACTGATGACCTGCTGCTCCATGATCTCGTCGAGCCGCTTGCTTGGATCGGCCAGGATCAGCTCCCGAAGGCTCAAGACCCCCAGGATCCGCTCCAGGTCGTCGGTCATGTAGATGTAGGCAGTCGTCTCGGCCTCGGCCCCCTCGGAGGAGCGGAGCCGGGCGATCGCCTCAGAGGCTGTCAGGTGGGGTGGCAGGTGAAACGCCTGCGTAGTCATCAGGCCGCCCGCGGTATCTTCCTCATGGGAGAGGAGTTCGACGACGTCTTGGGCCTCCTCCTCTTCCATCGACTCGAGCAACTCTTGCGCCTTGGCCTCAGGCAGGTCGCTCAGAATGTCGGCCGCTTCGTCCGGTTCGATTCGCTCCAGGATATCGGCCGCCTGCTCGCTCTCCATCATCTGGACCATCGAGGCTTGGACTTCCGGCCCTGTCTCGGTGAGGGTCTCGGCGGCGGTCTCCTGGTCCAGGCCAGCCAGGACCGCACTCCGCTCGCTCGGGTTCAGCTCTTCGATGATGTCGGCGATGTCCGCCGGGTGAAGCTTGGCGAGTTTGGCGTAGGCCGCCCGTCGCTTGGCCTTCGTCGGCTCGAACTCCACCGGCTCCACGACCTCCCACAAGGTCGTCTCCCGCTCCAGCGGCAGGCGAAAGAGTCGTGCGATCCGCTCCGCCAATGCTTCGGAGCCCAGGTACCGCAAGAGGCTGCGGAGGCCGGCCTCTACCGCGACGAGCTGCAGCCGTCCGTTGACTTCCCGGAACTCCAGATCATTGACGCGGATCACCTTTCGGCGCTTGGTATCAACCACCTTTCGGTCCACGAGGCTCTTCCCTAGCTCCATCTCCTCTGCCCTGACCGGGACCAACTGAAGCGCGGCCCTCTTCTGCGCGAGATAGATGGCTGCGGGCTCACCTTCGAGCCGCGCCACGGTCTCCCAGGGCAGGATCAGTTCTTCTTTCTCAGGCGTCAGGACGACGAGCTTGGTCACCAGCGGGAAGGTTTCCAGCGGCAGGAGGATGAGATCCTTGAGCTGACCCAGGAACTCACCCTCGGCATCGACGACCGGACAGCGTCGCAATGTGGAAAAAAGGAGAGGCATCATAGGGTATTCAGCGTTTCCGAATGCACTGTGGTCTGGGCGAAGTTGAATGAATCGCCGATGGGGACTGTAGCGT
>JACQEV010000030.1 GCA_016200385.1 Candidatus Methylomirabilota bacterium | reverse complement strand
CTCGTGAAGGTGCAGCGTGAGGCGCTCCCCGGCGAGATCGTGGTGGCGATGGTCGATGACGAGGTCACGGTCAAGCGCTTCCAGACGGATGCCAAGAGGGTCGTCCTCACGCCCGAGAACGAGGACTTCACGCCCATCAGGATCGGGAAAGAAAAGCGCTTCAGGATCTTAGGAAAAGTCAGAGGACCTTCACGGTGCATCAGCTCGAAGCCCTCATTACGGAGCGCATCGCCGAAGCCCTGAACACCTCTGCCTCCAGGGTCCTAGTCGCCTCCGGCTTTCTGGACAACCTCTACGATGAAGACGTGGAGCGTCGGGAAGCCTGGAGGATGTTCAGGAAGGCGACGGCACACCTGCGCGCGCTCGCCGATGCGGGCTCGCTCGTACTGGTAGTCTGTCCCGATCCGGCTGTGCGGCTCCCCGACCGGGACGGGTTGCTGGATGCCTTGATTGCCGCCGCTGATAAGGTCATCAAGCTGGAGGCCTCCACGCTCTACCTCGAAAAGCCGGTCAAAGGGATGAATGTGTTGGGGAGTCTGGATACCAGCGTAAAGGTGACCCCAAGGAGACGCCGTCATGGGTAGGGCGCCGCCGACCTATACCATGCTCATCCTCTCTCATCCGGCTCCTTTTTCGCCACCAAAAACGCTTGACCGCCTCCCGCGTTTGGAGTATGGATCGTAACGAACCTTTCTTCGCGATACCCGCCGTCACTCTTTCGCGACCCAGTTACTGGAGGGCGGCTACGACATCAGAACGGTTCAGGAATTGCTGGGACACAGGGATGTCAGTACGACGATGATCTACACCCATGTCTTGAATCGCGGAGGCCGGGGGGTCCGCAGCCCAGCCGATGTCCTGTCACTGGGCGCGGAGACTCCGGTGACATGAAAGGCGGACTAGACTGACAAAAGCCGCAGTGTTTGTCCTGGTGGCCGTATCTGCTATGGTTTTCATAAGGTATGGAAAACACGATGGGATTGCCGAGAGTGTGGACACGTGCTCATCGGTAATAGGCTGACAAAGCCCAGAACTAGGCCGACCAGTATGCTCAATCGTTATACGGCCCCCTTGCCGGGTCACGTCCGGGTACCAACATGCCGACCGTGGGTCTCATAGGCGGAATCGCCCCAGAATCAACGATCGACTACTACCGCAGGATCGTCGCGCTATACCGCGAGCGGCGCGGGAATGGCGACTACCCCACAATCATCATCAACAGTATCAACCTCAATACCATGCTCCGCTACGTCACCGCCCATCAGTTGAGGGAGCTGACGGCCTATCTGCTCAACGAGGTGGCGAGGCTCGGCCGGGCCGGTGCGGACTACGGCCTCCTTGCCTCCAACACGCCGCACATCGTATTCGACGACCTCAGCCGCCAGTCACCGATCCCGTTGATCAGTATCGTGGAGGCCACAGGGGCCGAAGCCAGCGCCCAGGGATTCAGGACTGTTGGCCTACTTGGGACGCGCTTCACCATGGAGGGCGGTTTCTACTCCTCGGTCCTGGCTCGGTCCGGCATCGAGGTCGTCACGCCCGCCAGTGCCGAACGGGAGTACGTCCATGACACGTACATGGGAGAGCTGGTGCGGGCGCAGTTCCGACCCGAGATGCGAGCCCGGTTCACGTCACTGATCCAGGCCATGCGTGCCCGGGACGCGATCGATGCGGTCATCCTGGGCGGCACCGAGTTGCCGCTGCTGCTGCGTGACGCGCCGGACCTGCCATGTCCGGTGCTCGATACGACCGCGATTCACGTACAAGCGGTCGTCGACCGCCTGCTGGAGCTTGAGGGGGCCGCATAACAAGGGCTTGAAGCTGACGGCGCGCTCCATACATTGAAGCGTATCCGCTGCGGGGTGCCGCGCGCGCGGCCCGTAGCTTAAGCCCTGTTCGTTAGCCAGCCTTGTTGCGCGTCATTGAAAGGAGGATCAAACCATGCCGATTGTGCGAATATCGTTAATGAAAGGCAAGCCCGAGGGCTTTGGCAAAAAGGTCACTGAGGTTGTTTATGGAACGATGGTGGATACGATTAACGTCCCGCCGAAGGACAACTTCCAGGTCATCACCGAACATGATAAGGAGAGCCTGATCTACGATCCAGATTATCTCAACATTCCGCGTACGGATGGCGTGATTTTTATTCAGATAACGCTCAACGAAGGACGCACCGTCGAGTTGAAGAAAGCGTTTTACAAGACGCTGGCGGAACGCCTACACCAAGAACTTGGCGTACGGATGGAGGAGGTGTTTATCAATCTCGTAGAAGTGAAGAAGGAGAACTGGTCTTTCGGGAACGGCATTGCTCAGTACGCCCAATAGCGTGCTAACACGGCGCTCAACCCGGACGCCCCACTCACGGGGCGTCAGTTAGCTCACAACGTGGGTCCGTTATGGCTAAAGACGTCCGCTGTTTGCAAACCAGCCTTCTCAATGTCGCTTACGAGGAGCGAGGGCCGAGCTCGGGGTTTCCTGTTGTACTCGTGCACGGATGGCCTGACGATATTCGTACCTGGGACGGCGTGGTCACTCGATTGAATGAGGCGAGCTTCCGCACCATCACACCCTATCTCCGCGGCTTCGGCCCAACGCGTTTCCGCGAACAATCAACCATGCGCAGCGGCCAGCTCTCGGCATTAGGTAGCGATATTATCGAGATGGCACAAGCCCTGAGCTTAGATCAGTTCGCAATCGTTGGGCACGACTGGGGCGCGCGTGCTGCGTACATCGTTGGTACCGAGTTCAGTGATCATGTCACGCATCTCGTTGCGATTTCGGTTGGTTACGGCACCAGTAATGCGGATCAACATTTGCCGCTGCTGCAGATCAAGAATTATTGGTACCACTGGTACTTTGCTTTGCCACGGGGGGTCGATCTCGTGAAGAACTCGCGGCGTGAACTCGCGCGATTCATGTGGCAATCCTGGTCGCCAACGTGGAGATTCTCCGATGCTGACTTTGACGAAACCGCAGCTTCATTTAACAACTCAGATTGGGCGGAAGTGACCATTCACTCTTATCGTCACAGGTGGGGCCATGCCGAGGGAGACCCGCGCTATGGAGATTTGGAATACCGTCTGTCCACAGTGCCGCTGGTGGCAGTGCCGACGCTTGTGCTTCATGGTGGCGCGGACGCCTGCAACGATCCGCTGACTTCCACAAATAAGGAGAAGTTCTTCACGAACCGTTATGAGCGCAAGCTATTACCGAATATCGGCCATTTTCCGCAACGGGAAGCCCCGCAAACAGTGGCCGGTGAGATTGTTGCTTGGTTGCGAAGCTAGCTTGGGAAAACGGGCTGCAACATCTTGAGGGGAAAAGGGGATAAGTCCAACTAATGATGCGGTTGCCTAACAGCCGGTTGGAGTCCGGCGTAGAACCTCCCCCGATAAAGTAGACACCTCAACCTAACGCTGAGGGAGGTGTCCCATGGCAAGAGCGCTCGGCCCGAGGAAGATCCACCGCTACAGCAACGAGTTCAAGGTGACGGCGGTGAACGCAGGCGTTATGTTCCTAGTGGTTGCTGTTCGAACTAGCAGGCAAGATATACCGAAAGGCACAATCACAGTTACCGTGCATAACGGTGCAAACCGCATAAGCACTCCTGTTGAAACAATCTCTCTATCCGAGCTGACTAATCTCGACGGAACGATAGTAATAGCCACCAAGTCATACGCAAACAAGGCGATTGCCCAAGAGCTCAAAGACAAAGCAGTAACAGGCCCAGTAGTAATCATGCAAAACGGTGTTGGTGTTGAGAAGCCATTTCTTGATGCACATTTCTCCCCAATCTACAGATGCGTTCTTTATGTAACCAGTCAGGCTACATCTGAATATAACTTTACAGTTCGCCCGATCACCTCATCTCCAATAGGCATAGTCAACGGCAACGAATCAGATCTTAAGAAGTGCGTTGAAGATTTGACTACCGACGGATTCCCATTTCGTTCCGAAGCGAACATACAAAGAGAAATATGGAAGAAGGCAATCGCAAACTCCGTCTTCAATTCCATCTGCCCCCTGCTTGAAGTTGACAATGGGGTATTCGTTCGGGATGAAGAAACGGCAAACCTTGCGAGGGAGGTAGTCAGAGAGTGTGTAACGCTAACGGACAGGCTCAACATGGGGTTAAGCGAAGGTGAATTAATGGAACAAATAATGCGAATAAGTAAAGCGTCCGACGGCCAACTTATATCGACCCTTCAAGATATTAAAATCGGCAGACAAACGGAAATAGAGTTTCTAAACCTTGAGATAGCCCGTGTTGCGGCTTCCATGCAGCCTGGACTCCACCTTCCTAGAGTCGAATTACTGGGGAAAATGATATTGGCAAAGTCCTTACAGCAGAGAAGAAAGGAACCGTAGCAACATAACAGCGGTTTCAGCCCGACATTGG
>JACQEV010000281.1 GCA_016200385.1 Candidatus Methylomirabilota bacterium | reverse complement strand
CAGGAGGGGGTCGCGGAGCTGGAGCGGGCGGTGGCGCTCGACCCTGGGAACGCGGCCCTGCAGCACAACCTCGGGCTGGCGTACGAGCGCGCGGGGCGGCCTGACCTGGCGGCCCGGGCGTTGCGGCGGAGCGGGATCGGAATGGGGCGAGGAGGGGACACGCCATGAGTCGCCAGGTACGCAGGGGCGCGGCAGCCATTGGGCGAAAGGACGTCGCGTGAACTCGCAATCTGAGCCCTCCGTCCCAGACCACGAATGGTGTCTTCTGCAAGCGTTCTTAGTCGTCCGAAGGGACCAGAAGCTCAACATCTGCTGCCATGTTGAACTCACTGTTGTCATGCCGACTTACTGCTGGGGCAACGAAGCTCAAATTGGGACAACGAGTCGGAGTCCATGTGGAGCGGGGACCCCATGACACCGCATGGGGGCCCAAGCCTAAGCATTGTTTTTCCCTGCTACAATGACGCCGGTACCATAGGGAGCCTGCTGGCCGCGGCTGATCTGGTCGCTCACGAATTCACTGAGGACCACGAGATCATTGTAGTCGATGATGGCAGCCAAGACTCAAGCCGAGAGCTTCTCACGAGGCTGCAAAGAATATATCCACGATTGGTTGTGATCTTGCACGACGGAAACAAGGGCTATGGAGCTGCCCTCCGGTCAGGGTTTGCGCGAGCGAAGAAGGACTTGGTGTTTTATACCGACGGCGACGGCCAGTACGATGTGTTCGAGCTGCGCAAGTTGTTCCCGGTTCTGCAAGAAGGGGTGGATTGGATTAACGGGTACAAGATCTTGCGAAATGATCCCTTCTACCGGAAACTCGTGGGGATTCTGTACCTACGTCTAATGCGGCTGTTGTTCAATTTTCACACGCGGGACGTGGATTGCGACTTTCGCCTCATGCGCCGTCGAGTGTTTGACCATATTGCGCTTAAACACGATTCGGGGGTGATCTGTCTGGAGCTCGTCAAGAAGTTCGAGCTGGCAGGATATCGGTCCGTCGACTTTCCCGTTCACCACTACCATCGAACGTACGGCAGGTCGCAGTTTTTCAACTTTCGACGCCTGTTGCGCGTTGGTTATGACATTGGCCGATTGTGGTGGGAGCTCATAGTTGAGCGGAACACCCCAATTGGGGTAGCCTACCCTGAAGAGGGACGCAGCCGACATTTGACCTGAGTGACGTACTGCGTGCGGCCGAATGGACTCTACCGCCGGTCCGAAGAAACTTTGCGACCATCGAGAGGATCAATGGCTCAGGGCCGGAGATCCGGCGTTCTAGGGTTGTTGAATGAGTGAAGGGCGTGATCATTTTCTCGGGAAGAAGGTTCTTATCACGGGTGGCTTGGGTTTTATCGGATCGAATCTGGCCCGACGCCTGGTGAAAGAGGGCGCCCAAGTCCTGCTGGTGGATTCGCTCATTCCAGAGTACGGCGGGAACCTGCATAATATCGATGGGATCTGTGACCGGGTCCGAGTTAACATCGCGGACGTCCGCGATGAGCATGCGATGAGGTGCTTGATTCAGGGCCAAGACTACCTTTTCAACCTGGCGGGCCAGACCAGTCACCTGGACTCCATGCGGAATCCCTTTACAGACCTCGAGATCAACTGCCGGAGCCAGTTGTCGATATTGGAGGCATGTCGCCACTACAACGCCGAGGTGAGAGTCATCTACGCGAGCACCCGACAGATGTATGGTGTGCCGGATTACTTGCCAGTGGACGAACGGCACCCCCTCCATCCGGTAGATATTAACGGCATCAACAAGATGGCCGGGGAATGGTATCATCTGCTGTACAACGCCGTGTACAATATCCGCGCCTCCGCATTACGCCTCACTAACACCTACGGCCCCTGCATGCGGATTAAGGATGCACGCCAAACATTCTTGGGCTATTGGATACGTCAGGTCGTCATGGGGGAGGAAATCCAGGTATTCGGAGATGGGCGGCAGATGCGCGATTTTAACTATATCGACGACGTCGTCGAGGCGCTGGTCCTCGCTGCTCTCACGGGCGCGACACATGGGCAGAGTTTCAACCTCGGAGGCGATGATCCCATCAGCCTGCAAGACCTCGCAGCCTCGTTGATCGACATCAATGGCGGGGGCAGCTATCGTATCGTGCCATTTCCCCCAGACCGGAAGATCATTGATATTGGGAGCTATTATGCCGACTACAAGAAATTCCATGCGACAGTCGGCTGGACGCCCACGACCCCCCTGCGAGAGGGTCTAAGTCGCACGCTGGCTTACTATCGGAACCATGCCCAATACTATCTCTAACCCCCCTGCGATCCCTTTCGGTGATCTTCGCCGGCAGTACAGAGCAATTCAGGCAGATATCAACCGCGCGATTGGTGAAGTTCTCCACGGGGGCTGGTTCATCCTCGGAGAGCGCGTCGCGGACTTCGAGGAGGCATTCAGCCGTTACTGCGGGGCCACTTATGGCGTGGGGGTTGGATCCGGCACTGAAGCGCTCCATCTCGCCCTCCTAGCCTGCGGCGTTGACCCGGGTGATGAGGTCATCACGGTCGCCAATACATGCGTGCCGACGATTTCAGCCATCTCTTTCGCGGGGGCAAGGGCCGTATTTGCGGACACCGACCCAATCACGTATACGATCGACCCCTCCGCGATCGAGCCGCTGATCACCGGACGGACCGCTGCCATTCTTCCGGTACATCTGTATGGGCAGTGCGCGGATATGGAGCCGATCGTGGAGATTGCACGCCGCCACTCCCTAAGGGTGATCGAAGACTGCGCGCAGGCACACGGCGCCTCCTATTATGGGAAGAAGGCAGGGACGATGGGTGACGCCGGCTGTTTCAGCTTTTATCCGACCAAGAACCTAGGCGCCTTCGGCGATGCGGGAATGGTGGTGACAAACGACGAAGATATCGCCACACGGGTCCGCCTGCTTCGCAATCACGGAGAACGGCAGCGCTATTATCACAGCATCAAAGGGTTCAGCAGCCGCCTGGACGAGATGCAGGCCGCCATCCTCCTTGCCAAGCTTCCGCATTTGGACGTTTGGAACGAGCGCCGACGCACCATTGCCACTGCGTACACGCGGGGCTTTGAGTGCTCCGACATCGTCTGCCCCGTTGAGGAGACCGGTCGCTATCACGTGTATCACCAGTACGTCGTGCGCGTCGCCGATCGCGATCGTTTTCGGGCGTACTTGAAAACATACGGCATCGGGACCATGATCCATTATCCCGTTCCGATCCACCGCCAAGAGGCCTACGCGGAACACAAAGAGGCGGGAGTTCATCTGCCACGCACCGAAGAGATCAGCGCACAAATCCTGAGCCTGCCCATTTATCCTGAACTGGAAAATGAAGAGGTCTCCAGGGTTATCGCGGCGTGCCGCGGCGCGGCGACCGGTGATCGATGTTCCAGGTGATAGTCCGTAATGCGGCGCGACCCCGGACCGGCATGTGGCCGTGGCAAACAGGGACTCGATAAAGATGGAACTCCGTGAATATTTGATTATGCGGTCGCTCGAGGAGAAATACTGGTGGTACGTCGGGCTG